>CAZLMV010000046.1:0-13119 GCA_964560625.1 uncultured Bacteroides sp.
GGAATGTTTCGTCGCGCTGCCAGTGGAAGCCGTCGCCGATGCGGACGCCGCTGACGGTGTGGATGCCCTCGGCGTCGGTGGAAAATTCGGAGATGGGGCCGGTCAGGCCGACGTAGAGCTGGGGTTCCTGCTCGGTGACTTCGCGGAGGATTTCCTCAACTTTGGCGCCGGTCAGGGCGTCGAAATCCTCGCGGGAGACAGCGATGAGGGTGCCGCAAAGGTCAATGGATGCGGGAGATACGCCAATTTCATCATAGCAAGCGGGGCGGTGGCAGCGGCGGGGAATCACGGTCAGGACGCCGTCGGTGCACACGGCATTGATCATCTCGTCGACGGTTTCGGCGCCCTCGGCGGCCAATTCATAGGCCTCATAAGGGCCGGCGACGCGCATAAATTGGCTCGGAACAGCCTGAAAATGAAAATGATCCGGGGCGGAGGCACCGGCGCGGGCGCCGTTAAAAAAGATGGTGTAGCCGGGCAATTCGCGGCTCAGACGCTTCATTTGCTCCACTCGCCCGGCGAGGGTTTGGGGCTGATGTTCGCGCGCCGGAATGGTCAAGTGGCCCGGGAAAATCGGGAAAGGGTTGACGAGGATTTCGAGGTCCTCCCAGGGGAGGGAAATCTGCTCCGGCGGGCGATTTTTTGCGCAGAGGAAGCATGGGCGGGCGGCAATTGCGGCGGCATCGACCTTGGCGCGGGTACTAACGGCGCGCGCGGGATTGAACTGCACGCGATAATCGAGGCCGGAAGAGGGGAGCGTAACCGTCTTGGTTTCAACGCCTTTGAGCGCGGCGAAACGCTCTGCGGCGGCGGGCCAGCGGCTCAGTTGGTCGGCAATGAATCGGTCAATCCCAATCATACAATTTATTTTGGTTGATTCGGGCACTGAGCTCGGTTGTTCGCAGCGAGTCCTTATAGTGATTATTGGCGTTGATTTTGGCGCGGGAGAGGTTAGAATCGGAGTTTCCGCCCCAGCGGCGACAGAAGTAGAGATTCTCAAAAATGCGGCCAATGCGGTAATTTCGGCTGATTCTGAGGCCCATGGCATAGTCTTCGCCATAGGATGTGTCGGGGAAGCGGAGGCGGCGGGCCACGTCGCGGAAGAAAGCGCGCGGGGCGCCGAGGCCGTTGATTCTCAGGGCGTTATTGGCGCCGTTTTCGTCGGTCCACTCCTTATGGTCGATGAGGCCGGGAGGGATTATGTTGAGGTCAAAATCGGTCAGGGTGTAGGAGCCGATGACCATTGCGGCGCCGGTTTCGTGGAATTTATCGACGATTTTTTGGAGGGTGAGCTCGGAGGAATAGACGTCGTCGCTGTCGAGTTGCACGGCAAAACGGCCGCACTGAGGGGAGTCGAGGGCGACGTTCCAGCATCCGCCGATGCCATGTCCCGGCTCGGGGATGATGTGGATGAGTCGGGGGTCAGAGGCGGCTATTTCGGCGATTTTTTCGGAGGTGCCGTCGGTGGAATGATTGTCGACGACGATGACATTATATTGGAAGTCAGCCACTTGAGAGAGGGCAGAGCGAATGGCGTCGGCTATGGTGTTGACGCGATTGCGCACGGGGATGACCACGGAAGCCTCCACAGGGAAATCGCCCTGAAAATCAATCGTTTCCGGCTCTGGGGCGCCGGCTCGGAGGGCATAGATATGGTTGGTGCAGGCCTCTTCCATCTCGATTTGCGAGGCTCGATTTCGGGGGTCGACATAGTCAAATTGCTCCTCGCCTTCGCGCGCGGCCTCGGGCTCGCCGACGACGCTCAGCGGCTCATTGACGCAGACAATATTACTATAAAGGCTCAGGCGCAGACGCAGGTCGTAGAACCCGGCGGCCTTATAATCAACGCCTTCCTTGATCATTTGGTCAGCAAGTGCGCGCAGCAGGTCAGTGCGCACCAGGACCACGGGGCCGAAGTCAAAATCTTCGCGGAGCGACCCGGCCTGATAGTCAATCACGGGCACGGGGCCGTCGGGGGTGACATAATCGCCATAAACCATGCCGGCGTCCCAATCTTCGGCCACCTGGATGAAGCGAGCCTTGTCAACGCGGGTGATCGGGCGCGGGTCGAGTTTTATGAACGTATATTTATCCTGCGAATTCTCGGAGGCGAGGCGTATAATCTCCTGAGTAGTCATAACTTAAAGAATTTAACAACTTGTTTCATGAGGGTTGCGCGAGCGGCCTCGGTTCGGATGGTTTCAAAGGGGAAACCGAGGGTCACGGCGCGATGGGCCACGGGGTTAAAGGCCACGGCAGCAGGGGCTTGGGAGCCGTCGTAGCGCATAATTACGGAGCCGAGTGCGGAGGTGGGATAGATGGCGTCGACGCTCGGCACTTGGTAAGGTTCGTCGCCCATGTTCATGCCGAAAAGGAAATGTCCGGAGCCAAATTCGCTGAAAATGGGCGAGCGGACCTCGGTCACACCGCCGATGGCCGTGGCTTGGGCGGTTCGCCATTCAAAACCGAGCACTGAGCGCGCAAAGTCCTTATCAGCAGCCGATTTGAGGTCGGAACCCACGTAGGAACCGCTGACCAAAATGGGGCAGCCGTCGGAGGCGAGGGCGGTCAATCGGGCTTGCAATTCGGGGGTAAAACTCTTGAATCGCGAGGGCATGGCGCCGCGGCCGGTGGGCGTCTCTTTCTGGAGTCCGAGGATGAGGTCGACGGCGTCGGGGCGGGCATAATCGGCCACGAAAGCCTCGAGCGAGGAGCTTACGAAGGAGCAACCGGCGGCCATGAGCGCGCGGCCGTGGGTGGCGGTGTAATCAAACGTGTTGCCCACGCGGGGGAGGGTTTCACGGTCGGCATGGCTGGCACCGAAACCGGGGGCGTCGTCGTGTTCCCAGGGGTGAGAGCGGTCGAAATCATACTGCCGGCCGGTGTAGGAATAGTCGACGCCCCAGGGCACTCCGGGGTCGTTGAGGCCGAAACCGCCCATGTTTCCTTCGGAGAAATTATCAGGGGCAGAGACGCGAGTGAACCCGTTGACTACCAACACTTCACGCGCCTTAGCCGACGAGGAGCGACCCGCGGCCAAGACCTCGGAGGGGAAGGAGCGGCCGCCGCGATTCAGGGCGATGACGCGAAAAGAGCGCAACTCTCCGCGGGGGATGTCGACGACCAATTCGGGCGAGGAAGTGCGGCCAATTTCGCGCCAAAAGGGGTCAGCGTCAGAGCGCTCTTCGACGATGTAGCTATCGGGCCAGGCGGTGGATTCCAAGGGGTCAGGCGTGGCCTTCCAGGTCAGCTGATAATCGCCGCCTCCTTTGGAGGAAATGGCAAACGCCGACGGGGGGAGGGGCTGGACCACATAGACGGCCTGCTTTCGGGCGGCGAGATAGTGGAGAATCCCTTTATAGACGGCGCGGGAGACGTCAAATTTAAACTGCGGGTCGAGGCCATAGCGCATGTCGGCAAGGTTCTGGTGGCTCAGGAGCTCGAGGAGCATTGAGGGGACCTCGGCGATGCGAGCTTCGATGTAGCTTTTGTCGCGGAGTTTGCGGCGGGTCCAGTCGGGCTCGTAAGTGGCGCGGATGTCGCGCACCACGGAGGAGACTATCGAGTCGGCGAGCTGTCCACTTAGGGCGCGGGGGCGTCCGTCGGGAAATTTGCGGTTCTTATTCGTGAAGTAAATGCCAAGAGTTCCGACAGTTAGGTCACCCTCCTCGGTGCCGGCGTCGGAATGAAACGCCATCATGAGGTCCACGGGGATGTTAAGCTCGTTTTTGAGGTGGTTGACCCACATAGGGCGGGCGTAAATGTCGTCTTTATAGTCATTTGCCTCGTGGGAATAGACGCTGTCAGGCATGCCGGCATATTGGAGCCAATAGCGCGCGGCCTCGGCCCATCGGGGCATTCCGCTGACCTGGCCGTTGCGGGCCACGGAGCCCATGCCGCCGCCGAGGCGGGCCACGTCGGCCACGACAACTCCCTGATGCTCAGAGCGATTGGTGAGGCTCAGAATTTCGCGCTCGCCGGCAGCGAAGGGGAATGTGCCGAGGTAGATCCACGTTCCGGCGCCGCGAGTTTGGTCTACGACGACTTCGCGGGGTCCGGTGGCGGTGTGGACGGTGAATTTAGCGTCGGTGACGGCATTGTCCACCTTCGGATAGCCGATATAGAGGGCGTAACTGTCAGTCTCCGGGACTTTTGCGCTCCATGAGGCGGTGGATTCTTTCTCGCCGGCCTTGACGGCGGTTTTGACCTGGCGGGCATGGCCGAGGGTGAAGGGGTTTTCGCCCTGTTGCAGTTGGGGTCGAGGCATGGCGAATCCGGGGACTTTTGTGGCGGCCCATTTCTGCTTGCCAACGGTCTCCTGATAGCCTGCAATATCCTGGTCCATAAGGAGTTCGGCGTGGTGCTCATCGCGCTCGCGGGGGAGCATGACGTAGGCGCCGGCGTTTTCGAGCATCGGCACAAGGAAAGGCACCACGTAAGAGCGCGTGTAAAGGTCCTCGACGGTGCCAAACAGTCGGCATCGCTGCCATTTCCAGCGGTCGTCGGCCTCGTCATAGTATCGGCCATGGCTCTGCCAGAGGCAAACATTGCGCCCCGAGAGGGCCCCGGAGGGCGCATCGGTGCGCTTAACAACGGATTGCGCCGCAACCTGAAAGATTGCGGCAGCAACGAACATAAGAGTTACAAGAAGTTTTTTCATCAAAAGGGGCTCACAATTAATCAGTTACGGCGTTCAATCATCGCGGTTTCTCCGGCGTTCGTTGCCATAGCCGTAGCCGTAAGAATAGCCGTAGCCATAATGGCCATATACGCCGTGGACGCGGTCGGTGCCGTTAAGGATAATTGCGAGGTTATTATAGCGGTTTGAAGTGTAAAGTGCCTGAAGAGTAGAGAGTTCGGAGCGGTCAAAGAGCCCGGCGCGGATGATGAATAGGGTCATGTCGACGTAGGGGTTGAGGATGAGGGAGTCGGCCACGATTTCCACGGGCGGGCAATCGAAGAAGACGTAGTCATAATTGGCTTTGAGCCACTCAATCATGGGGCCGAGGCGGTCAGAATAGAGCATCTCGGTGGGGTTGGGCGGGCGGTGGCCTTCGGGGAGGATGTCGAAGCCGGAAATACCATCAATATCTCTGACCACCAACTTGTTAAGGTCCGTTTCGCGCCCTACGAGATAGTCCACCAAGCCGTGGCGGGGCTTGCCGGCGTTGAGCGAGACGGTGCCCTTGCGCAGATCGAAGTCCACGAGGCAGACGCGGTTGCCCTTGACGGCATAAGAGGCTGCAGCATTGAGCGATACGAAGGTTTTGCCGGAGCCGGCGTTGAGCGAGACTATCATGATTACGCGTCCGCCGCGGGTGTCGCCATCGAGCTTCTGCATGTTGCGCATAAAGTCCATGTTGGTGCGAATCATGCGGAAGGCCTCGGCGGTGATTGAGCGTTCGCCGGGGCGCACCATCAGCGGGCGGATCTGGATTCCGTCAGAGCTGTGGGTGTTCTTTTTGTTGCGGTTGAGCCTTATGCGCTCAATCCATCGGGCAAGGGCGTTGCGATTGTCGGCCAAGGGGATTTCGCCCATAAAGGGGAGGGAGAGGTCCTCAATGTCCTTGCGAGAGCGGACGTGGGTGTTCGTAACTTCCCGAATATAAATGAGTAACGTCGGAATAACCAAGCCAATCACCAAGGCGATGAGATAGACCATCATCTTCTTGGGCGAGGTGGGCGCCGTCGGGCCGTAAGGCTCGGTGACCATGCGGATATTTGAGGCCGTAAATGCCTGACTGAGTTCATTTTCCTCGCGGCGCTGGAGCAGGAACACGTAGAGCGACTCCTTGACCTTTTGCTTGCGCTCTTCGCTCATCAAGTACTTTGCCTGCCCGGGGGCGGAGGCGAGCTGGCCTTGAGTGTGGGAATCGAGACTCGCAATGGCCTTATATTGCACATTCAGAGCCTCTAAGGCGGCGGCCACGGAGGTCAAAATGGCGTCGCGCTGGCGGGAAATGGCCTCGGCTTTCTGGACCATCAGCGGGGAGTCCTCGGGGACGGATAAGAGCTTGTTATTGCGGTCGTTAACGGCCTTGTTATACTCCGTTACGAGGTTTTGGATGTTGGTGCCGGCAATTTCGGCCGTGGCGGGAAGGAGGCGCGTGGGGTCGTCAGATTCGAGGGTGGTGCGGATGAATTTGGCGATGGCTATTTGCTGGCTGAGGTCGGTCAGTTTGCGCTGATTTTCAGCCGATTGCGTCAGATAAAG
Organism: uncultured Bacteroides sp.; assembly: GCA_964560625.1. GTDB lineage: Bacteria > Bacteroidota > Bacteroidia > Bacteroidales > Muribaculaceae > UBA3263. The sequence continues at coordinate 6,215 of CAZLMV010000046.1, forward strand.
CTGCGCCATGGCGTCCATGTCGACCATGCGGTGGGCGCTCTTATAGTCGGAGATCACGGTTTCGACGTCGCCAAGCTCCTCTTCGATGGATTTCAGGCGCTCGTCGATGAAATTTGACGTGGCCAAGGCGATGCGGCTTCGCTCGGCAATCCATCGGTCATTGTAGGTTTTGACGATTTCGTCGAGCACGTCGGCGGCCTTTTTGGCGGTCTCACAGGAGATGGTCATGGTTACGACGTCGCCGCGGTCGTCGACATATTCCGTGCGCAAACGTTCACAGTATGAGCGCGCTACGGCCTTGAGCGGCGCGTAAGAATAGTAGATTTCGGAGGGCACTTCCTCGAGCTTCATGGCCTTGGGGTCGTCCATGAATCGCGTGGGGTGGACGGTGATGGGGCCTAACGGGGTCTCGATGGGCTGACCCATGGCGCCGGAAAATTCGCCGTCAAACTTCTCGCGGTCGCGCTTAAGTTTGTCAATGACAATGGATTGGCGGTCGGCGCTCATCTCCACGCGCATGGAAAACGGCAGGGCGGCGAGGGTAGAGTCGCTCCATTCGACGATGATGGGCGAATTATGGTAAAGCTCCTGGCGGCGCAAGCGCAGGGGATAGCTGTAGACTTCATTGAGGGCCAAGCGGTTAACCACCTGCTCCATCACTTCGGGCGACGAGAGCACAAACATCTCGTTGAGAATCGAGGCGGGGACCGTGTTGAGGCCCATGATGGCCGAGACGTCGGTGTTAAAATTCTGGGTGGTGTCGTCCTTAAGGAGGATGTCGGTGGTGCGCGTGTACATGGGCGTGGCGCGCAGTAAGTAGATGGTAGCCAAGAGGACAACGACGACGATGGAGATTACGAACCAAGTCCATCGGGCGCGAATGTTGCGAAACAGATCCGTCAGCGAGATGGTCTGTTCTTCGTCGGACCCTTGAGCGGGAACGACCGGTTTATTCGTGAGTTCCTGCATAGCGATTATTTTCGGGTGAGGGTTACAATCATGGTGGTCAGCGAGATGCCGATGGAGACGAATGAGGTCCAGAAACCCACGCTTTTAAAGGTGTTTTCATTGAGCGTGGACTGGCCGGCGCGCACCTGGTCAGGCTCGACGTAGATCACGTCGTTTTGCTCCACATAGTAGGCCGGACTCTTCATGAAGTCGGTTGAGCGGAGGTCTAAGAGGTGGGTTGTGCGGTTTCCGGCTTTGTCTTCGCGAATCACCCAGACTTTGTCTCTGCGGCCATGGATTGTGAGGTCGCCGGCCATGGAGAGGGCCTCGAGGATGGTCAGGCGGTCGTCGGTGATGTTAAACGTGCCGGGGCGGGTGACTTCGCCGAGGGCCGAGAAGGTCATGTTTGAGAAATTGACGGTGACGTTGACGGTTCCGGGCTTGGCCATTTTGGCCTCTACCACCTTCTGGGCCACCAAGTTAGCCACCTGCTGGCGGGTCAAGCCGGCCACGTGGACAGCGCCGAGGTTGGGCATGTCGATGTCGCCCTTGTCGTTGACCAAGTAAGGGAGGGTGATGCTGGTGGTGTAAGTGTTATTGAAGTCGGGGCGGCGCTGACCGGCCATGAGCGAGAGCTTTTGCGAGGTTTCAAGGTCGTCACAGCTCACGAAGACCATCAATTCATCGCCGGGTTCCACCTTAATTTGCGAGCGCTCAAGGGAGGCCACCACGGCGTCGGGGGCGGCATCCTGAATATAGAGAACGTTTTTCGTGGCCCCGCAGCCCGAGAGCAGCAGAGACATGGCACATCCATAGATTAAGGTCTTAAATTTCTTTATATCAGCAAGTAACATAATGTTCTGGCGGTGGTTTATGTGAAAGGCATGCGCTGCGGGTAAGCGAATGCTCCGCAAAGTTAAAGAAAATTTTTCACAAAAAAAAATTTTTTTGCGGTTTAGGGGGTATTTTGATGATTAATTTTGCACCCATGGAAGAAAACAGACACCCACCCAAACATCAATTGCGAGCAGCCGTGGCGGTCACGGCCATAGGCTGCGCGCTACTCATTGCCGGATTCATCGTGTCGCCCTTTGGCGAGATTCACCAGAGCGTGCTCATAGGCTTCGGCGAGTGCTTAACCTTTGCCGGCGCCTTGCTCGGCATCGATTATAAATACAAAAAATAAATCTTATAATTCTTATAATTCTTATAAATTATGGAAAAGACTAAGATATTGATTAAGGAGTTTGAAGGATTGCGCTTGGAGGCTTATCGCTGTCCGGCGGGAGTGTGGACCATCGGCTGGGGGCATACCTCGGGCGTGGTGCCCGGTCAGAAAATCACCGAGGAAGAGGCCGAGCGCCTCTTGGAGGAGGATTTGCGCCCGGTGGTGGCGGCGCTGCCCGAGGGGCTGACGGAAAATCAGCAGGCGGCCTTGGCGAGCCTCTGCTTTAACATCGGCGTCGGGGCCTTTCGCGCCTCGACCATCCGCCGCTTAGTCGCGGCCAACCCCCTCGACCCACGAATCCCCGGCGAATTCCTCCGCTGGAAATACTCCCGCGGCAAAATCCTCCCGGGCCTGGTCCGCCGCCGCCAAGCCGAAGCCAAGCTCTACTCGAGCAAATAGCTAAAATAGCTAAATTAGCTACATTAGCTAAATTAGCTATAATACCCCCCCGGAAACAAGAGAAAGGCCGGGGCTCGGGGCCTCGACCTTTCGTCGCATTTGCGGAATCTATATTAACTTAATTCAACCTCGAAGTTAGTAGTTCCACTGGCAGGCAACCTGCTGAAGTTCGTTTGAACCGGCGGTGCGGAAATCGGTAATCTGATTGTAGCGGCAGTTTACGTAGCGCAGAGCGTCGTCGAAGGTTACGGAGAGGATTTGCAGCTGGTTGTTGTTGCAGATCACGCGCTGCAGGAAGTTGAAGTTATCGAGGTAGAGCTCGGTAAGGTCATTGTAAGCGCAGTCAACGTATTGGAGCTGAGGTGCATCTGCAATCTGCAGGGAAGTAAGGTCATTGTAGGAGCAAACCACGTCAATCAGGGTCGGGCAGTCACGAATCATCAGGGTCTTCATCTGGTTGTCAGAGCAGAGGAGGGTGCCGAGTGAGGGCAGACCGCTGATAACGAGGGTTGACATGTCGTTGCTGTCAATGTTGATGTTTGCAAGGGAGGTGACGCCTTCGAGGGTCAGGGAGGTCAGCTTGTTGTAACCGGCATAGAGGTTCTTAAGTCCGGTGCAACCGGCCACGTCAAGGTTTTCCAGATGGTTGCCCTGAACGTTGAGGGTCTTAAGCTGAGTAGAGTTGGCCACGCTGAAGTCTACGAAGTAGTTATTGCTGGCGTCAATGTATTCCAAGAGGGGGGTAGCGGTAATGTCGATGTCAGTCAGACGATTACGATAGATGTTAAGCTTGCGGAGGTTGCCACAGCCGTCAAACGAGGCGGAGGTCAGCTGGTTGCGGTAAGCGTTGACCTGCTGGAGGTTCGATGCGCCGTCCACGTCTACGCCGGTGAGCTTGTTGCGGGATACGTCGAGAGTGGTCAGGGCCTTGAAGTTTTCGGCGGTAAATTGGCCGGCGAGCTTCTTGTCGTTCCATTTGATTTCGGTCACGTGGCCGTTTTCGATCTTCACGCCTTCCCATGCGGCGGGAGTCTTAAGGTTGGTGATTTTCAGCATTTCAGCGTTAGTCTTGCCGGCTTCAGCTGAGGGCTGGGCTAAGAAGGTGGTGAGTTGCTTTAACTCGTTCTTGTCGATGTTTTGTGCGAAGGTGGTCATGCTTCCCAGAAGGACGGCCGCCATTAACAGAGCCTTTTTCATAATAGTTAAAATAGTTGAAGTTAAGTTATTAAGTTGATTTGTTTTAGTTATCTGTTTTGTTTTGGTGTCTCAAGCGGTCTTTGTTCGCTTGTTACGCTATTAGAACACCCCCCACCGAAAAAAGGTTCACCAAAACCGCAAAAAATTTCAAATTTTTCAAATTTTTCCTAACTTTGCCAAACAAAACGAGATATTTACACATTATATATATGTATAAATGAAAAATATAAAATACAAAATACAAAATAACGCCTGCGCCAATCGGTCGCGGAGTGACGGCCGCGGATGCACCGGGGTGCATCCCTACAACTGACCGCCATTCTCGCCGGCGGATTTATTTTGTATTTTATATTTTGTATTTTGTACTTTTAATTTACTTTGTATTTTCTATTCTGTATTTTTAATTTCTTATGGATGAAGGAATCCTCAAAATCATAAACTCTGAGGCGCGGCTCCTCAGAAGCGACAACCCCGCCGCCAAAGGCTCCCTGCCCCAGCGCCACAAGGTCCAGGAGATGATGGACGTGGTCTGGGACACGGTCTTCTACACCGACTTCCACCCCTTTCACCACGAAGAAGACGCCATTCGCCTCGGGCTGCTCCAGATCTTCAACGAGCTGACCATTCAACTCGAAATCCTCCACGAATCCTTCGGCTGCGGAATCTATGAACCCCGCGAGGCCTCAAAGCGCTTCATCGCCGAGATTCACACCATCAAGGAAAAGACCCTGACCGACGTCCGCGCCGTCATGAGCAAGGATCCCGCCGCCAGCTGCCCCTTGGAAATCATCGCCTCCTATCCCTCCATAAAGGCCATACTTTATTATCGCGTGGCCCGGTGCCTGTTTGAAATGGAGGTGCCGATTCTGCCGCGAATGATCACCGAGCTCGCCCATTCGGCCACGGGCATCGACATCCACCCCGGAGCATCCATAGGCCGATATTTCGCCATCGACCATGGCACGGGCGTAGTCATCGGCGAAACATGCGTCATCGGCGAACACGTAACCCTCTATCAGGGCGTGACCCTCGGCGCAAAAGCCTTCACCTATGACGACGACGGCCGACCCATGGCCATTGCCCGCCACCCCATCATCGAGGATAACGTCACCATCTATTCTAACGCCAGCATCTTAGGCCGCATCACCGTGGGCCACGACAGCATCATCGGCGGCAACATCTGGCTGACAAACTCGGTCAAACCCTATTCGAAAATAACCCAAAATCCCGTAAAATATGAAAGCTAAAAACTCCCTCGAACTCATTGGCAACACCCCCCTCTTGGAACTTACCAACATGGCCCGCGCCCTCGGCGCAAAGGCCAAAGTCTTGGCTAAATTAGAGATGAATAACCCCGGCAAGAGCGTCAAGGACCGCGCCGCCTTGGCCATGATTGACGATGCCGAACTCAACGGTCGCCTCCGCCCGGGGGCCGTGATCGTCGAGCCCACCAGCGGCAACACCGGCATCGGCCTGGCATGGATCGGCCGCCAGAAGGGCTATCGCGTAATCCTGACCATGCCTGACACCATGAGCATTGAGCGCCGACAGCTCCTCCAGGCCTATGGAGCCGAATTGGTCCTCACCCCCGGCGCCGAAGGTATGGCCGGAGCAGTCAAGCGTGCCCAGGAAATCTGCGCCGAGACCCCCGGAGCCGTGATCTTAGGCCAGTTTGACAACCCTGCGAATCCGCGTGTGCATCAGCTCACTACGGCCCCGGAAATCTTCCGCGACACCGACGGCCGAGTGGACATCTTCGTGGCCGGCGTCGGCACCGGTGGCACCGTCTCCGGCACCGGACGCGGACTCAAAGAGCTGAAACAGAGCGTCGAAGTAGTGGCCGTAGAGCCCGCCGGCTCGCCCATCCTCAGCGGCGGCAAGCCCGGACCACACAAAATCCAGGGCATCGGCGCCAACTTCATCCCGAAGAATTTCGATCCCGAGGTGGTGGACCGCGTAATGCAGGTCACCGACGATGACGCCTTCCGCTATGCCCGCCTCCTTGCCAAAACCGAAGGGATCCTTGCCGGAATCTCCTCAGGCGCAGCCCTCGCCGCAGCATTCGCCTTGGCCCAAGAGCCCCAAAACGCCGGCAAAACCATCGTGGCCCTCCTCCCCGACTCCGGCGAACGCTACCTCTCCACCCCCCTCTTCCGCGAATAAAACTGAGAAAAAAAGGACCGCAAAAAGGACCTTCGTCATGGCAAAGCCGCTTGCGGCGACCCCAAAAGCAAAGGCCCTTTTGCGGTTATCTCAAAAAAAATGCGTAACTTTGCGGGCGAATTACCAATCATAATATTTAAGGATAAAATCAATCTTTCTATGCGTCTTTCCGGTGCATTCGCCTATCGGCCCAAATTGCTGAGCGTCTTCGGACACTACTCAGCCGCTAAATTTAAAAATGATCTCATTGCCGGCATCGTTGTCGGCATCGTTGCCCTGCCCTTAGCCATCGCCTTCGGCATTGCTTCCGGCGTTAACCCCTCCGTGGGCCTCATCACGGCCATCGTCGGCGGCTTCATCGTCAGCGCCTTCGGCGGCAACTCCGTGCAAATCGGCGGCCCCACCGGCGCCTTCATCGTCATTGTCTACGGCATCATCGCCCGCTTCGGCCTCGAAGGGCTCGCCATCGCAACTTTCATGGCCGGCCTAATCCTCGTAATGATGGGCCTCTTCCGCCTCGGCACGGTCATCAAGTTCATCCCCTACCCCATCGTCGTCGGGTTCACCGCCGGCATCGCCCTTACCATCTTCTCCACCCAAATCAATGATTTCTTGGGACTTGGACTCACCGGCATCCCCTCCGAATTCCTCCCCAAGTGGGGCATGTATCTCCAAAATCTCGCCCGAGTGGACTGGACCACGGTCGCCGTCGCCGTTGCCTCCCTGCTCATCATCATCCTCGCCCCCAAGGTCAATAAAAAGCTCCCCGGAGCCCTGCTTGCCATCCTGATTATCACCGCTTTAGTCTATTTCCTTGGCATCCCCGTGGAAACCATTGGCGACCGATTCAAAGATCTCAAAACCGACATCCCCGTGCCCCACGGTTTCCGCCTCGACATGGCCACCATCAACCAGCTCCTCCCCTCGGCCTTCACCATCGCCATCCTCGGCGCTATCGAGTCGCTGCTCT
>CAZLMV010000047.1:0-5545 GCA_964560625.1 uncultured Bacteroides sp.
AAAAAAATTGGGGAAAAAGTTGGTGGGGTGGGAATTATTGCGTACATTTGCATTATTAATATAAACAATCATAACATTTCAGAAGATGAAGAAATATTTACTCTCCGCGCTTTTGGCGGTCGCAACCTTAGGCAGTGCGTATGCCGAAGGGACTCAAATCCTGATTGGCGACTCCAAGGATGACGAACACGTTTGGATTGGCGATGGCCTTTCCTATGGCGCTGACGCAAACATGGGCATTGCGTTGCGCATTCCGGCACGCACGCTGCAGTCATATGCCGGCGCAAAAATCGTCGGTCTGCAAATTGCGGCGTCAGACGACGTAGAAGAACTCCCCATTGACGCCTTCCTTGCCTACGGTTCAATGGTGACCAAGCAGGACGCTAACGGCAAAAATTACAAGCAATTAGAGCTTCAAGAGCCGACGTTGAGCCAGCATGGCTACATCGGCTGGATTCAGAACGATTATCCCGCTTACGGCGACTGGGACCACATGTCATTCAACGACCCCTACACCATTCCAGACGCCAAGGACATCAAATTTGACCTCTATTTCGGCTTCTACATGCAAGTTAAGGCCGGGCAGCGCACCGTGGGCGTTTCATCCCTCAATCAGGGCGTTGCCAGCAACAAGGTGTTCCTCTCCACCTCGGAAGACCTCAACGAGAAGACTCCGACCAACTGGACGGACATCACGTCGATTCCGGGCATCTATAACGGCAACGTGACCGTCTGCGCCATCATCGAGCTGCCCGAGGAAGTTTCGGCCAACGCCATGTCGTTCCAGTCGGTTTACACTCCCCATGTTGGCATCCTTGACGGCACCGTCAAGAGCTACGTCTACCTGACCAACGACGGCCCGACGGAAATCACTAACTTTGAAGTGACCACGACCTGCGACGGCAATGAAACCGTGCAGACCTTCCATTTCCCCGAAGGCGAGGGCATGCCGATTGGCTACGTGACCTCAAACCGCAACGCCATGCCGATGCAGGTGCCCGTGCTCGGCTCCGGCAAGCACACCATGGTAATCACCAAGGTCAACGGCGAAGAAAACATGGCCGATCCCGAAGCCGCCAAGCATGAATACTCCATCCTTGCCATTCCCGCCGAGGAGGCTCAGAAGCATGTGCGCCGCCCGGTAGTGGAGCAATACATGGCCGAGGATGACCACAAATCAGGCGTCTACCAGGACGACATCGTGCTCCCCTCGCTGAAGCCTTACAAGGGCAAGTGCACCTACCTGCCCCAGCACTCCAACGATAAGTTTGGCGTGAACCCCGTGACCACTCCGGCCTTCATTGGCGGTCAGGAAATCTCGCTGACGCTGACCGACGCTGACCGCCTGATGATCGGCTTGGTGGGCGACATCAACACGGTGTTCATCCCCGCGCAGACCATTGACCGCTCAATGCAGATGTACATGATCTACTTGGCCGGCAAGCCTCAGACGGGCGTGGTAATGTCTACCGCCTATCCCCAGGCCATGGAATACTTCATGGGCGAGGCCCTCTACGAGACCCCGACCTTCGCCTCCGTAGAGCTCAGCAACACCTATAATGAAGCCACCAACAGCATCAGCGTGCAGGCCTCCGGCTCGGTGGCCGACGTGCTCCCCGAAGGCGAAAAGGCTCACCTTGCCCTCTACCTGATTGAGGAAGGCATCAAATCTGACTCGCAGGAGTTCCCTGACGACTCTACGATTCCCGAAAAATATCCCGACGGAGTGTTCACCCACGCCCGCGTGGTGCGCCAGATGATCACCCCCATCGAGGGCGACGAACTCGAGCCCGGCGACTTCATCAAAACCTACAATGTCGACATTGACAATCCCCGCTGGGAGGTTAACCACATGAAGGTGATTGCCTTAGTGCAGCGCCCCATGACCAACGACCGCTTAGAGCGCAACATCATCAACTCGGCCGAAGAGCCCGTAACGCCTGATTATGAGGAATTTGAAATGTCGTCAATCAAGAGCGTCGAGGCCTCTGCCGCCGGTCAATCAACCATCTATGACCTCCAGGGCCGCTGCCTCAGCGCCCCCACCCACGGCATTAATATTATTAACGGAAAGAAAATCCTCGTTAAATGAAGAAAACTCTCCTGACTCTGACTCTCCTCCTCCCCCTGAGTCTCGGGGCAGAAACCTTTAATTACGGTTTCTGTCCCGAGGACGTTACGGAGGAACAATCCATAGCGCAAGGCTCGGGCAAGAACAACGACATCGAAGTGATGATTCGCCTGAGCCCGGCAGAGATGCCCCAAGTTGCGGCCCTCAAGGGGTCAAAAATCACGGGCGTCCGCGCCAAGGTTCGCAACGACGTGGAGCGCAAGGGCGCCATCTTGGCCCGCATAGGGTCGCTCGAGGCTGAACCCGTGCGCAAAGATGCCTGGCTCAACCAAGGCTGGAACGAAATCAAGTTTGCCGAACCCATTGAGATTGGCGACGACGACATCTATATCGGCTACTTGGCCAACGAGACGCAAGGCTCGGGCCACCACCCCGTAATTGCCGCCGCAATGCCCGCTCCGTCAGCCACTTACTTCATCAACGTGAACCTCTCCGGCTGGCAGGACATGAGCGCCAAAGGCTCGGGCATGATTCAGGCTATTATCGACGGCGACGCCTCGGTTTTGGAGGTTCCGGCGGCCACGGCCACGGTGTCAGACTTCCCGCAGCTCGTGGCCCCGTCTGCGCCTTTCCAGGCCACAGTGACCGTCAAAAACCTCTCCTCCAAGCCGATTAACTCGCTGACTGTCAGCTATGGCCACGGCTCCGTTGACCTCACCGAAGAAATCGCCCCGATGGCCGTCAAGCAATCCATCGTCACCCTGATGACCGACGAAGTCGAGAGCACCGACCGCCCCTTCGTCACGGAAGTCACCGCCGTCAATGGTCAGCCCACACAAGGCTATCAGTCAACGAGTTACCTCTACGTAACCCGCGACGTCTTTACCCGCATTCCTCTGCTCGAGGAATTCACGGGCCAGACATGCCCAAACTGCCCCTTCATGGCCTACTACCTTGACGAGGCCCGCGAGATTTACAACAAGCCCCACACCTACGTGGCCCATCACGACGGATTCGCCAAGGATAAGATGACGCAACCCGTTGACGGCGAGCTGCTTTTCCTGTTTGGCGAGCCGAAAAATCAGGGCAACCCGGCCATTATGTATGACCGCTCCTACCTGCCCGGCGAGACGCAAGTAATCTTCAAGGCGGCCGCCGAAACCGGCCCGCGGCAATATCTCGAGCGCATCCTCGCGGCAGAGATGATTCCCGCCCTCGCCGAGGTCAACGTCAGCGTTGACGGCAAGGACGTGACGGTCAAAGGCAAGGTGAGCACCGGCTCCAAGACTGAGGACGGTAAAGTGTTCATTTCCACCTACTTGATTGAAGACGACATCAAGCCCACCAACGACTATCTGCCGCAATTGGGCATCAATGCCGACGTGGCCGCCGACGCCCCGAAGGACTTGGTGAAGAAATTCCGCCATAACGGCGTGATTCGCCACAACCTATGCGAAGTAATGACCGGCGACCCGCTGAAATTCGACTCTGAAGGGTTCTATGAGTATCACTACACCCTACCCGACTTCAAGGCCGACTGGAACGCCGCGAATATCCACGTCGTTTCGTTCATCCACCGCTTCAACCCCGCGGAAACGACTGATAACTACGTCCTTAACTCCGGCGACAGCAAACCCTTCCAGGCCTCCGGCATCGACGAAATCACCGCCGACAGCGCCTCAAAGACCCTCAAAGCCGTGCGCGGCGCAGACGGACGCCTCGTGATCCTCACCCCCATTGAAAAAGCGGAAGCCTTTGACCTCCAAGGGCGCCGCATCAACCTCCATTCGCCCGCTCCGGCCGGCCTGATCATCATCTCGGCCACGCTCCCCGGCGGCGAAAAAGTAACCACCAAAATCTACTAACCCACAAAAACCTAACCGGCTATGAGTGTTTGGATTATATGGCTCGCAGCGGCCGCGTTGCTGCTGATAATAGAAGTGTTCACGCAGATGTTTTGGACCCTCTGCTTGGCCATCGGCTGCATTGGCGGCCTGATTGGCGAGCTTTGCGGAGTGGGCACGGCGTGGGAGTTGGTAATCCTTGCCGCGGTTTCGTTTGTGGCCTACGCCGCCTTGGCGCCGGTATTTCAGCGCTGGCATGAACGTGAGCTCAAAAAAGCCGGACGCTCAGACCGCACGGGCATGGACGCCCTGCTCGGGCGCCGCGCCATCGTCACCCAGGAAATCAAGCCCGGCGAGATGGGGCGCGCACGCATTGACGGCGACAACTGGCAGGTCGTGGCCCCCGGCTGCTCCGACGCCGTGAAGAAGGGTCAGGAAGTGGTAGTGGAAGGTTATGACTCTATAATTCTGACAGTTAGCACGCGCCTATGAGCGACGTCATCAAGCTCCTCCCGGACTCCGTGGCCAACCAAATTGCGGCGGGCGAGGTTATCCAGCGCCCGGCCTCGGTGGTCAAGGAGTTGGTGGAAAACGCCGTCGACGCCGGAGCCTCGGAAATCTCCGTAATCATCAAGGATGCGGGGCGCACGCTGATTCAGGTCGTCGACAATGGCTGCGGCATGTCGGCAACCGACGCGCGACTTGCCTTTGAGCGCCATTCCACCTCCAAAATCCGCAAGGCCGACGACCTTTTTGAGCTCCACACCATGGGTTTCCGCGGCGAAGCCTTGGCGTCGATCTGCGCCGTCAGCCAGGTGGACCTCCGCACCATGCGCCGCGAGGATAATTGCGGTACCCGCCTGATTATCAACGGCTCGCGAGTGGAAAGTCAGCAGCCCGAGGCATGCGTCCCGGGGTCAAACATGATGGTCCGCAACCTCTTTTTCAACGTCCCCGCGCGCCGCAAATTCCTGAAGAAAGACTCCGTGGAGATGGCCAACATTATCCACGAATTCGAGCGCTTGGCCTTGGTCAATCCGGAGGTGGACTTGACGCTGATACATAATGACTTAACCCTCCATAAGCTCCCTGCGGCATCGCTGCGCAAGCGGATTATCGACCTCTTCGGCAAATCATTGGACCAGCAGCTGATTCCGGTGGAGACGGACACTGACCTCGTCAAACTCAGCGGCTTCATCGTGCGCCCGGAGCATTGCCGCAAGCGCGGGGCCCTGCAATATCTCTTCGTCAACGGCCGCAATATGCGCCATCCCTATTTCCACAAGGCGATAATGCAGTGCTATGAAGGGCTGATTCCCGCCGACGAAATGCCGAATTATTTCATCAACTTTCAGGTGGACCCGCAGACCATTGACGTCAACATCCACCCCACCAAGAATGAAATCAAATTTGAGCAAGAGCAAGCCATTCGCCAGATCCTATATGCGGCTGTCAAAGAGACACTTGGGCGCTACAACACGGCGCCGCAAATCGACTTCCGCACGCTGACGGAGGAGCGCCCCGACATCCCCGCGCTGAACCTTGGAGACTCCACCCCGCAGCGGCAACACACCCCCGCGGCGGCCTCGAGCGGTTATAACCCGTTTAATCAGCCGTCGTCGGTCAAAAA
>CAZLMV010000047.1:5645-11249 GCA_964560625.1 uncultured Bacteroides sp.
GGCGACTGGGCCATCAACGCCGTGCCCGCCGGCACCGACGGCTGCAACCCCGCGGAGATGCTCATTCAGACCGTGCGCGAAGTGGCGGGCGACTCCCGCGGCGACTCCCTACCCCTTCAGGAACGCGCCGCCGCAGCCATGGCCGTGGCCGCCTCCTTTAACCCCACGCGCCGCATGACCGAGGCCGAGACTCAGGGGCTTATCGCCGACCTGATGTCGCTCCCCCTGCCCGGATTTTCCCCCAAAGGAAAGCCGGTGTTTACCGTAATTTCCGAACAAGATTTAGCCAAATTCCTGCAATGAAAGCCCTGCTGATAGTCAACCCCATAAGCGGCACCTCAGCCTCCGCAAAACAGGCCGCCATAGAGATGGCCCAACGGAAGCTCCCCGAGGCCGGCATAGACCTTGAAATAGCCTACACGGAGCGCAGAGGCCACGCCACGGAGCTCGCCGCCAAGGCCGCCCGCGCCGGAGTGCCCATAGTGATTGCTGCCGGAGGCGACGGAACGGTCAACGAAACCGCTCAGGGACTGATATTTACCAACTCCACCATGGGGATTCTACCCTGCGGCTCCGGCAACGGCTTGGCCCGACACCTAAACATCCCGATGAAGCCGGAAAAGGCCTTGGAAATCATCACGGCCGGGCGCGCTGAGAAGATTGACTACTGCACGGCCAACGACGAGCCGTTTTTCTGCACCTGCGGCATGGGCTTCGACGCCGCCGTGAGCGACCGCTTTGCCTCGCGCCCTGACCGCCGCGGCCTCCGCAACTATGTTCGCGCCGCAATTGAGGTGTTTTTGACCTACAAACGGCAAGAATATGAAATAGTTACGCCCAACGGCGAGTTTCGCGACCGGGCCTTCATCGTGGCCCTCTGCAACGCCTCGCAGTATGGCAACGACGCCTTCATCGCCCCCTGGGCATCGGTCAGCGACGGCATGATTGACGTGACCATCCTGAAATCGCGCACCTGGTTGGGCCATATGCTCAGCGGGCTGCAGATCATGACCGGGTCGCTCCATGAATCGAGCCGTGTGGTCCATCTGCGCGCGCCGGAAGTGACCATCAGGCGCAAGGCCGGGCCCTCACACCTCGACGGCGAAGTGGCCTCCTTACCCGAAGAAATCCACGCCAAATGCTTCCACCAAGCGCTCCGGGTCTTCACCCCCGGCGAGATGAAAGTCAAACCCTTTTGGCGGCGTAAATAGCAGCAGATGAACGACTTAAACCGCAACCGAGGGCAGGGTGTGCTGATGGTTATCCGCATCATCATTGAGGCGGCATCGGCCTTCTTCGTCACGGCCGCCCTACTCCACTATGGCGCGACCTCCACGGCCATCGGGCGCGAGTTTGTCGGCGCTCAACCGGAAATAGCCATTATGACGCTATCTCTCTCAGTCATAACCGTTTGGTTAGCTATCACCCTACTCTTCGGGCGCATATATTGCTCGACGCTCTGCCCCCTTGGCGCGGTGATGGACCTTGCGAGCCGCACGCGCCGCCGCGACCGCGTCTATCGCTATTCAAAGCCGCTGACGGCGCTTCGGCTGCTGATTCTCGGCGGGGTGTTCCTCTTGGTGGTCAGCGGGTTGGCTTTTCCGCGCCACTGGCTGCTGCCGTTCGGGCTCTATCAATCATTGGTAGAGCGGATTACGCACCCGCAAATAATGTGGGCAACCCTCCTCGCCGCCCTGATTTTCGCCACCATCGCCATCACGGCCTTTCGGCGCGGACGCTGGCTCTGCAACACCCTCTGCCCCATCGGGACACTCTTGGGGATGCTCTCGCGCCGCTCGCTTTTTCATATGGATATTAACACGGACCGCTGCACGCAGTGTCGACGCTGCGTCGACGTCTGCAAGGGCCAATGCATTGACCTTCAGGACCATGTGGTCGACATGAGTCGCTGCGTGGTGTGCTTCGACTGCCTGCCGCAATGTCCCGACGACGCTATAACTTACACCCTCGGGCGCCACACGCTCTCTGACCCGCTGATGATGCCCAAATTAGACATGAAAGAAAATGAAACAGTATCTTGACCTCCTGAACGATATCCTCACTAACGGCACCCTCAAAACCGACCGCACCGGCACGGGAACCATCTCCGTCTTCGGCCGCCAAATGCGCTTTGACCTCTCCGAAGGATTCCCCTTGGTGACCACCAAAAAACTGCATCTGAAGTCGATAATCCACGAGCTTTTGTGGTTCCTCAAGGGGGACACCAACGTGAAATACCTCCAGGAAAACGGCGTGAGAATCTGGAACGAATGGGCCGACCCGGAGACGGGCGAATTAGGCCCCGTCTACGGCGCACAGTGGCGCACGTGGCCCGACGGCAAGGGCGGCTTCATTGACCAGATTACGGAGGTCGTGGAGCAGATTAAGACTAATCCTGACAGCCGCCGACTGATTGTCAGCGCGTGGAATGTGGCCCAGCTGCCGGAGATGGCGCTGCCCCCGTGCCATGCGTTTTTCCAGTTTTACGTGGCCGACGGCAAGCTATCGCTGCAGCTTTATCAACGCTCGGCCGACTGCTTCCTTGGCGTGCCGTTCAACATTGCGTCATATGCCCTGCTTCTGATGATGATGGCGCAGGTCACGGGCCTCAAACCGGGCGAATTTATCCACACCACGGGGGATACACACCTCTACACCAACCACTTAGACCAGGCGCGCCTGCAACTCACCCGCGACCCGCGTCCCCTACCCCACATGCACCTCAACCCCGACGTCAAATCCATTTTCGACTTCAAATACGAAGATTTCACCCTGACGGACTACGACCCCCACCCCCACATCCCCGCACCCGTCGCGGTTTAGCGGCGGGAGGCGAAGAATTGGCGGACGAGGGCGAGACATTCGTCGGCGAGGAGGCCGCGGCAGATTTCCGTCTTCGGGTGGAGGGCCGGGCGGTCAGGGCGGGTCAAGGTGGAGAATCCGCGGCGGGGGTCGTCGGCGCCCCACACCACCCTTGCAACCTGGCTCCAGCCGATGGCGCCGGCACACATCAGGCACGGCTCGAGGGTGACATAAAGCGTGCAATCGCGCAAATATTTCGAGCCGAGGGTCTGCGTGGCGGCGGTGATGGCCTGCATTTCGGCGTGGGCGGTAATGTCGTGGAGCGCCTCGGTCATGTTGTGTCCGCGGCCGATTATCCGGCCATTCAGGGCCACTACGGCGCCGATGGGCACTTCGCCGGCGTCGTAGGCCAAGCGAGCCTCGCGCAGGGCCGTGAGCATCATTTTAAGGTCAATTTCGGGGGTCATAGGTCGAGCGTCAATCCTTCGTTGGCAATGATTATTTCGCCGCCAAATTCCTCGGCGGCTTGGCGCGCGAGTTCGCGCTCCCCGTCGGCGCCATAGCGCTTGGAGAAATGGCCGAGAATCAGGCGTTTAGCGCCGGCGCGGCGGGCAATTTCGGCGGCTTGGCGAGCCGTGGAGTGGCCGCGCTGGCCGGCAAGGTGAGCCTCGTCGTCGCCATAGGTGGAATCATGGAAAATCGTGTCGACGCCGCGCACGGAGGCCACCACGCGGCGGTCAAACATCGTGTCCGTGCAATAGGCATAGGAGGCCGAGGGGGGCGGGTCGAGGGTCAGCACGGAGTTGGGAATCACCGTGCCGTCCTCCTTGACGAAATCGGCGCCCGTGCGCAGTCCTTCTATCTGAAAATAAGGCACTTGGTGGAATTTGACCATCTCGCCGTTGATGTATCGCGGCTTTGGCTTTTCGGCAACGAGGAAGCCGACGGCAGGGACGCGATGATAGAGCGGGAAGGAGCTGATAGTAAGCGTCTTACTCTCGTAAAGGAGTTGCCGCTTAGTGGGGTCGATGATGTTAAACTGGAGGTCAAAAGGGGTGTCGCCGATGATGAAATCGACCATGGAGCGAATCAGCTCGGCGCCCCGCTCGAAAGTGTGGATTGTCACGGCGTGGCCCTTTTCGTGGAGGGCCATGGTGGAGAGCAGGCCGGGGAGCCCGAGGAAATGGTCGCCATGCAGATGAGAAATGAAAATGTTGTTTAACCGATTCATTTTCAGGTGCATGCGCATCATTTGGAGCTGCGCGCCCTCGCCACAGTCAAACATGAAAAGCTTGCCGCGATACTCCACGACCTGACACGAAGGCATGTGGCGGAGCGAGGGCGTGGCCGAGCCGCAGCCAAGGATATTAAGCTTGAGGCTGTCCATCGGCGGGAATCATGTGAACGTCTAATTGCGGGAAGGGGAACTCGACGCCATTTTCGGGCAACTGCTTGTAAATATGCTCGTTGATGGCGAAAAATGTCGGCCAATAATTCTCCTCAGCCACCCAAGCGCGGACGCTGAGGACGACGGCACTGTCGGCCATCTCCTTGAGGTAGACGGCCATCGGGGCAGTGGGGTCATTTTTGATGACGTTGGGGTTGGCGTCGAGGATGCTGAGAATCACCGCTTTAGCGTGCTCAAAATCAGTGCCGTAGGCAACGGAGACGGGCCAATCGACGCGGCGGCGCGGCTGGAAGGAGTAATTATTTATGGAGCCGGTGAAGAGCGGACCGTTGGGGATGATGATGGTCTTATTGTCGGGCGTGGTGATCTCGGTGTTAAACATCTTGATGGCCTTCACAGTGCCCGCAAACCCCTGAGCCTCAATGTAATCGCCCACCTTGTAGGGCTTGAGAAAGAGAATCAAGACGCCGCCGGCAAAATTTTGGAGCATCCCGCTCAGCGCCATGCCGATAGCGACGCCGGCCGAGGCAAAAAGTGCTATGAATGAGGAGGTTTCGAGGCCGAGAATACCGACCACGATGATGATCAGCAGGAAATAAAGCACAATCTGCACCCCGGAGAGCACGAAGGTCATGATCGAGGCGTCGACATTGCGCTTGGTCATCAGCTTGCTGACCAGATTGTAGATTTTGCGAATCAAAAAGCGGCCGCCATAGAACACTAAAACGGCCACAACCAGGTGGATACAGAACTCCACGAGGGCGCGGGTCAGAATCGAAATGACCTCATCAAAGGCCATGCCTTTTTCAATATTGAGCTCCATTTGTCAGGATAACGTCTTTATACCAGGAATTTGAGTGGTAGCTATAATCGGGATTTTGGGGTGCGGGGTTGACGCTGAGGCCGCAGAAATTCTGCAGGGGCACCTGGCCCCAGATTGCGGAGGAGTGGCGTTCATGGAGAATCGCCTCGCCTAAGGCTGTGCGGAGGGAGGAATAATCCGCCTCATTCTCGGCCGAAAGGCGCATAAAGTCCTCAAAATCAACGTAGAGATTGCGAAAGGGCGAGGTGACGGAAATCATCTGCGGGGCCTCCGTGGGGGCGTGGGAATTGGCATAAACCGCGCGGGCGGCGGCAGCGAGTTGGTCCATCTTTTTGAGGTCAACGACGGCGAAAGTGGAGGGGCAGCGCTCAAGAGGCTGGCCGATGTAATAGTCCACGTTGATGTCGATGGCCTCGGTTAAACCGTTGATAGTGTGGGAGTTGAAGAGGGAGGGTAGGGTGCGGTCATAAGGCATGCCGGTCAGGGGCACTTCGCAGGCCGAGGCGACGAAAAAGTCGGCGCAGTCGCGCAGCTCGTAGGCCACTTCGACGCCGCCCATGTAGCAGGAGTC
>CAZLMV010000047.1:11349-13023 GCA_964560625.1 uncultured Bacteroides sp.
ATTGCTCCAATTCCGGCTGCCGCTGGGGCCGCCTCAGCAGCAACCCCGCAGCAAAAACCGCGCAAATCAGTGCAGCCCCAAGCAGAGCAAATTTCTCGCGACGATTAAACCGCGCCATCAGAGCAGAGGGGAAAGAAGTACCAAGAAAATCAGCCCCGGGGCCACATAGCGGATAATAAAGAGGCAGAGGCCGATGATGCGCGACCGGATGGTACCGTTGTTGGTCAACTGATTGCGCAGCAACGACTTGGGAGCCACCCAACCAACGAAGACGCATAGGCCGATAGAGGCAATGGGCAGCAGGATTTCCGCCGTCAGGAAATCGAGGAAATTAAACATCCCCATGCTCAGCGAGCAAATGCAGCTAAGCACCAACACCGGAATCATCACCCAATAACAGGCGGCGCGGCGCGACAGGCCCGCGCGATCTTCCACGCATTTGATGACCACCTCGACGATGCTCACTGTCGACGTCAATGCCGCCACGGAGAGCAGCAGGAAAAAGAGCGTTGACCATAGGCCGGTCAGGGGCAGGCGCGCAAAAACCTCCGGCAAAGTGCTGAAAACCAACGTGGTGCCCGCAACGCCATGGTCGGCCAAGCCAAACGACATCACCGCCGGAAAGATGATGCAACCCATCATCACGGCCACCAAGATCGAGAGCCCTGAGACGGTCCCGGCCGTGCGCACCAAGCGCGTATTTGCCGGATAATAAGACGAATAGGTGATCAAAATGCCCATGCCGAGGCTCAGCGAGAAGAAGGCCTGACCGAGGGCCGAAAGAATAACCTCGGGAGTCACCTTGGAGAAATCCGGACGGAAGAAATAAATCAGCCCCTCCTCGGCTTTAGGGAGCGTCAGCGCCACCAAACAGAAGGCCAAAAGGATCACGAAAAGCAGCGGCATGAGGATATTGCTCAATCGCTCAATGCCTTTGGTCACGCCGCCAAGGAGTATGGATAAGTTAAGCAGGACCATAATGGCGGTGAAAATCAGCGGTCGGTAGCCGCCGGAGATGTAGGTGTCCATTTTTTCGGCGAAGGCCTCGGTGGTGGGCACGTCGCCCGTGGGGGTGGAGTAGAGGCCGCCGGTGACGGATTCGAAGATATATTCGAGCGTCCAACCGGACACGACCATATAGAAAATCGCAATCAAAAAGGCCGTCAGCACGCTCAGTCCGCCGACAAAACGCCAATTGCGATGCTTGGGCGAAACGGCTGTAAATGAACCGATTGCATCGGTGCGGCCGGCGCGACCTAAGGAAAATTCGGCGAGCATCACCGGGATGCCCAAAGCCAAGACGCACAGGATATAAAGAATCAAAAACGCGGCGCCTCCGCCGGCCTGAGCCTCCGCCGGAAAACGCCAGATGTTGCCTAAGCCGACGGCCGACCCGACCGTAGCGGCTATAAGCCCTATTTTAGAGGAAAATTGATTTGACATACATTATACCTAACGGTGTTTAATGTTTAAAGTTTAAAGTTTAAAACTGACATAACGATATTACATTTAGCGTAAAACGCTTTGTGACTGCAAAGTTACGAAAAATTCAGCAATTGAGCAAATTCAAAAGGGGTTGCACATGTCAAAAAAAATTCGTAACTTTGCGCCACCACAAAGATGCTCGAATGGTGGAATGGTAGACACGAGGGACTTAAAATCCCTTGGCCATTG
>CAZLMV010000048.1:0-12788 GCA_964560625.1 uncultured Bacteroides sp.
GGGGCAGCGCAATGTCGGCTCGCAGTTCCGCACCAACTATTGACCCCCATCCGATCATGAAGCAGCAGCCCCTTGACAGCAGCCTCATCAGCGACCCGCGCGCCTATACGCTCACCATGCGCATAGCGCCGGGACGCCTCGACATCCTGGCCCTCGACGACACCGGCGACACAGTCATCTACCGCCGCCTGCCGCTCGACCGCTCCATGACGGTCACCCGCGCCATTGAGGAGGCTGTCTACGACAATCCCGCACTGCTCGGCGACTTCCAGGCCATCACCGCCCTTGTCGACACCCGCGCCTACACTCTCGTGCCCAATGAGGTCGCGGCCGACTCGCTGCTCGCCGCCGCCGTGGCCGACCGTCTGCTCCCCACCCCCGACTGCCGCTCGGAGCTGATCGCCACGCCGCTGCGCCACGCTCCCGCCACAATACTCTGGCGTATACCGGCCGACCTTGTGGCCTTCCTGCGGCGCACATTCTTCAACGTCAGTATCCTCCCCGCCATCGCCCCGCTCGCCGATTCGCTTACCGCGCCGTCGGGCATGTCGTCGGGGCGCATCTACGTCAACTTCCGTCAAGGCTCGCTCGACGTCGTGGCCCTCGGCTCCGGAGGCTCGCTCGACTGCGTCAACACCTTCGACTACTCCGAGCCCTCCGACGCCGTCTACTACATCATGGCGCTCTACCGCCGCCTCACCCCCAGCCCCCGATTGCGACAAAAAACCAATAATCCATAAAAAAATCGCGCCAATCTGACGCGATTTTTCAATTATTTTTGCTAAATTTGTCGCGATAATATCCCTCATATGACTCCAGAAATCGAAATCCTGCAATTTTTGCATTATCATCCCCTTTCAAAGAGGTCTGATATTTTACCTGCGTTATCCAAACAGATAAGCGACAGAACGCTCATGCGTATGCTCGCCGATGCGACAAAACAGCGACAGATTGAAGTAGTTGGGCGCGGACCGGCTACTCGCTATCGGCTGACGCCGCAGGCTCAGGTTACTATGGAACTGAATATGGACACGTACTTTGACCGGGTTATTGACCAGCGCCAGGTTCAGGGATCTTTCAACTTTGAGCTTATCAATGATATTCTTCCGAAAGTAAACTTGTTTACTCCCGACGAATTACAGCGCCTTGACCAAGCTCAAGCGCTGTTTACCCAACACCTATCGGAAATGTCAGAAATCGAGTACCGGAAGGAGATGGAACGATTAGGCATTGATTTATCCTGGAAATCCTCGCAAATAGAGGGCAATACGTATTCTCTCCTTGAAACCGAGCGTTTGCTCAAAGAAAAACAGACAGCAAACGGCAAGACAAAGGAGGAAGCCGTAATGCTGCTTAATCATAAGGACGCTCTTGACTTCATTCTTGATGTGCCGGATTATTTGAAGGAGCTAACAGTCTCCCGCATTGAGGAAATTCACGCGCTACTCACTAAGGAATTAGGCGTTGAGAGAAACATCCGCCATCGGCGCGTTGGTATCACCGGCACCAACTATACCCCGCTTGACAATGAGTTTCAGATACGCGAAGCGCTGGAAGACTCCGTGCGCCTCATCAACGGCAAGCAAAACATCTTCGAGAAAGCCCTCCTCGCCTTGGTTCTCCTCAGCTATATTCAGGCTTTCACTGATGGCAACAAGCGCACGGCCCGCATCGTCAGCAACGGCATTCTGATTGCCAATGGCTACTGCCCCATTTCTTTCCGCACCGTAGATTCCATTGACTATAAGAAGGCTATGCTGATGTTCTATGAGCAAAACAACATCGCCGCCTTTAAACGCATCTTCATTGACCAATTCCTCTTCGCCGTCAAAACCTACTTCTAACGAGGGAGGGACAAATTTTGGCAGATGGGACCGCTGTTTAACCACCTGCTAACCTTACCCTCACCATCCTCCTCGCCCGCCTCTTCCGTCCCCTCACCCGCCTATGATAGGTAATAGATAGTTGGTTTGGCGGCCCGATTCGGGGGCGCGCACAAGCATTTGCTTGGTGAGCAGGTCGGTAATGTCGCGGAGCGCCGTGTCTTGCGAACAATGGCAAATCTTTGCCCACTTTAATTTTCTTCATGATGTTTGTAAGTTAAAAAGGTTAAATTTCGGCTGCAAAGTTAACCCCGATTTTGAAACAAAACCGCAAAATTTGACACAAAACCAAAAAATTTTTCTGAGATATCACCAAGATCCATAAAATCGCCCATAAGACGAAAAAGCACGACAAATCTGCGGAAACCATAAGTTTTATAAGTCTTATAAGAATTATTACTATGAAACTCAATAAATGAGGTTTTTGCGGCGAAAAAGCAAGCCTTTCACCGCAAATTTGCGGCGAAAGGATGTATGCTTGGGCGGAAACGGGTCAAAAATTGGGGTATGGGAGCAAAAATCGGCTCAAAGTGAGCCGATTTTTGGGGATTTTGGGGGGATTTTGAGCCGATGGCTCTTAGAGGGTGGTGGTGATTTGGGGGTTGGTGCGGAGGAGGAGGGCGATGAATTGGGAGCGGCGCACGGGGGAGATGACCAAGGGCATGACGCTTTTCATCACTTTGCGGTCAGTGAAAGTGATTGCAAGCCGGTGGGTTAGCGAGAGGGCCGGGGCGGAGAGCATGGACTTGGTGGGGGCGACTTTGGCAATCTTGTCGATGGGATATTCTTGCTTGAAAAAGGCGGTGTAGACAATGAGTTTGTCGCCGTCGATGACATAGTAAGTGCCTATGAATAAGATGACTATAAAGACAAGCATGCAAAGGCAGACGATGGTGGGCATCACGATATCGTCGTCAACAATCAGAGTGGAGTAGCAGCAGGCCGCCACCAAGCCGATGATGAGCCAAGTGGACCAATCCCAGCGGGAGCGGAATTTTGTTGGCGCGGGGGTGGGGATCATTTCTTTTCGGTGGCTTTACGGAGAATCATGTAAGCGCCTGATTCAGTGAAGTTAAGGCGCGTGATGGTGTCGTTTTCAACGTCGATGGCCGCGGATTGGTTCAACACTCGACGCAGGGCTTCTTCCGTGGCCATGTTGTCACACGCCATTTCGGTCATGGGGCCATCGGCCAAGGTCAGGGTGTCGCCCTTGATGGTGTAAGAGCCTGAGACGGTGTTGCAATTCGTCTGAATGAAATAGCCTTCGTCGTCAAAAATGACATACTGGCGGCTGCCGGGAACTTCCTCGGCGGGGCGCACGTAGTCGTCATCGCTGAAGACGATGCTTTCGATATACCACTGACCGGCGAGGTCCACCGCCGGCACTTCCTTTTCCTTAGTAGTTGAACAAGCCGTGAGCAGGACCACGGCCAACCATGCAAACTTTTTCATAACATAAAATAATTTGGGGGCAAATTTACGAAAAAAATGTTAGAAACGGGGCAAAAGGGGGGCGATAATTTGTAAGTGTCGCAAAAAAGTTGTAATTTTGCAAAAAATATTACAGATTCATGAAACGATTTTTCCTCTTGAGCATACTCTGCGGGGTGGTCGCGGTCGCTTTAGGTGCGGATCGCGTCATTCCGTCCGGCTATTATAACTCGATTGACGGCCTGAGCGGCGCCGAGCTGAAGACGGCGGTCTACAAGGTCATCTACCCCCACACGGAGGTGAGCTATAGCGGCCTGCCGACGAATTTCGAGAAGACCGACGTCTATCCGGATTCGCGCCGCTGGTGGGACATGTATAGCGACATCCCCCTGTATGCGCCGAGTTTCAAGGGGTTGAACCGCGAGCACTCGTTTCCCAAGAGCTGGTGGGGCGGCCTGACGGACATTCCCGCTTACGTGGATCTGAACCATCTCTACCCCTCAGAAAGCGCGGCCAACATGGCCAAAAGCAACTACCCCCTTGGCACGGTTGACCGCTCAAAGACGCCGAAATTCGACAATGGAGTGACCACAGTCGGCATCCCCGTGATGGGCCAGGGCGGCGGCGCGAACCTCGTGTTTGAACCCGACGACGAATACAAAGGCGACTTTGCCCGCACATATTTCTATATGGCCACATGTTACCAGAACCTGAGCTGGAAATACACCTACATGGTCATGAACGGCACCTACCCCACCCTCAACACCTGGAGCCGCGAACTGCTGCTCAACTGGGCGCGCGCCGACCAGGTCAGCCAAAAGGAAATAGACCGCAACGAAGCCGTTTATAAGATTCAAAATAACCGCAACCCGTTTATCGACTTCCCGGAATTGGCCGAATACATCTGGGGCGACAAATATGGCGAGCCCTTCCGCCTGAGCGAGCACATTGACGGCGGCTACACCCCCTCGGGGACGCCGACCCTCATCACCCCCGTGCAAGACATGGAGCTCGACTTCGGCGAGGTGGCCTTAGGTAATTCAGCCACGGCCAAACTCCACCTCAAAGGCGAAAACCTCAAGGAGGGGCAGATGCTCACGCTGACCATCTATGACCGCCCCGGAGCCACCGACGACGCCGACAAATTCAACATCGACGGCAAATCGACGGTCAAAGTTTCCGCCCTTGCGGTCAACGCGGCCGACGGCCTTTGGGTGAACGTAACTTACACTCCCTCAGAGCTTGGCATGCATGAAACGCGCATGGTCATCTCCGGCGGCGGCATCAGCGGCTCCATCGGCATCGGCCTGCGCGGCGAGTGCCTGCCCCGCCCCGAGCTGACGGCCCCCATAGCCCTGCCCGCCACGGACATCACCTCCACCGGCTACACTGCCAACTGGCAACCCGGTGCCTCCGACGAAGTTATTGACTACTACATAGTTAACCGCACCATCTATGGCGCCGGCGGCGGCGAGACCACTCAGATCCTCGCCGAAGACACCTTCTTGGAAATCAACGACTTCAGCGGCTCGGAGAGCTACACGGTGCAAGCCGTGCGCCTCGGAGTGGTTTCCGCGCCGAGTAATTCCGTGATCGTCTCGCCCGGCGCAATCACCGGCGTCTACCAAGGCGAAAAGATGACCGCCCGCTGCATTGGCGGCGCCATCCTTGTCAACACCACCGCCACGCTGCCCGAGCTGCGCATCATCGAGCCGAGCGGCCGACTGATTCAGCGCCTTGAAAACGTGGAGGATAACACCATCATCGAGCTCCCCGACGGGCTCTACCTCTTGGTTTCCTCCTCAGTGAGCGGCGCCGTGAAAGTCATCGTAACCCAAAACTAACCCGTGCCCTCCCTATGCCCCAAATTCCCATTAATCAACAGCAGGAAATCATCAAGCGCATCCGGAAACTGATGCTCCTGATGAGCCTTTCGCAGGGCGCATTTTCCAATAAATTAGGCATCAGCCCGGCCAACATGTCGAAGCACCTGAGCGGCCGCCTGCCGATCACGGTGGGCCTGGTTAATCGCATCGCCCTCGACCTTGGGGTATCGCGCACGTGGCTCATGACGGGCGAGGACGTGCCCTTCGGCAAGGCTGACAGCCTCGGCGTGGCCTCCGACGAGTCCTGGGTGGAAACCGGCCCGCGCCGCGGAGTGCCGCTCTACGACATCGACGTCACCGCAGGATTCGGCCCCTTGGAGCGACAACTCACCGAAGACCGCATCACCGGCTACATTGACCTCCCCGGACTGACCCACGGCAACGAATGCATGGTCCGCGTCAACGGCGCATCCATGGAGCCTCAGATTCCTAACGGCAGCTACATTGCCATTCGCGAAGCGGCCACGGACTCCATCGTCTGGGGCAAGACCTACGTCATCGTGATGGAAGAATTCCGCATGGTCAAGCAAATTCGCCGCCACGACGACGCAAACTACGTCATTCTCCACAGCAATAACCCCGAATTTGACGACATAGAGATTCGCCGCGACGAAATTCAGGGCCTCTACCTCGTAGACTTAGTAATTAACTATAGAACAGCATAATATGAAACTCCTCCATCCTCTCTTAATCGCCTCGGCGCTGCTCTGGGCCTCCTCGGCCTCAGCCGCCGACATCAAAGACTTGACGGCCGGCTCGCTCAAAGACGCCGCCGCCGAAGTCGACAAAAAAGAAACCTCCCTGACCCTGAGCGGCACCATGAATGCCGCTGATTTTTCCTATATTCAGGATAATTTCAACGACCTTAAGTCGCTGGACCTCAGCGGCGTAAAAATCGCTGCCTACTCCGGCGGCCGACTGCCTTACACGGGGCTTTCCTCATCAGGGGCCGACGCCCTCCCCGCTTATTCGCTGACGGGCCTGACCTCGCTGACCTCCCTTAAGCTCCCCGCCGGGCTCAAATCCATCGACAAGGGCGCCCTTTCCGGCACGGGCCTGACCTCCATTACCCTCCCCGCCGGCCTGGAAAACATTGGCGACTACGCCTTTCTGCGCTGCAATGAACTGACCGGAGTCAGCATCCCGGCGTCGATCAAATCCATTGGCGAGCGCGCCTTTGCCTATTGCGGCAAGTTGGCCACGGTGACCATCGCGCCTAACACCTCCCTCCCCTCGCTGCCCGAAGGAATGTTTGAGGCCAGCGGCGTCAAGGAGCTCAACCTCAAGGACTTGGCCGCATGCACCGAAATCGGCCCTTGGGCCTTGGCCGAATGTAACGGCTTGGTGACCCTCGTGCTCCCCGAAAACACCCGCACCATCGGCCAATCAGCCCTGTTAGGCACCTCCTCCATCCGCACGATTTCCATCCCCACGTCTACCGAATACTTAGCCGACAACGCCATGGCCAACATGCAGCAGCTCATGGAGTTAGATGCCTCGAGGCTGACCGATGTGCCCTACCTCGGCGAAAACGTATGGCGCAACATTGAGCAGAAAGAAGTCACCCTCATTGCCCCCGACGACCTCATTGAAGAATTTCGCGACGCCGACCAATGGAAGGACTTCAACGTGATTCCCTTAGCCGAATCGACCATCGACATTGTCAACACCTCGTCGAACTCTGACCTGCTGACCGTCAAGCGTAGCGGCTCGTACGTAATCGTCGAGGCCACGCGCCCGCTGCAGGCCGTGAGCGTCTACAACGTCAGCGGCCATCTCGTGGCCCGCGCCAACACGCCTAAGACCTCCGTGCAATTCGACGCCTCAGGCTGGGCCTCAGGCGTTTACCTGATCGTCAGCGAGGCCGGAATCGCCAAGATTGCCCTCTAACCCCTTTAACCATCCAACCAACAGCAGAATGGGAAAAAACAAGCTGAAGAAATTTGCCGAAATGGAGCAGCTGCCCAACGTGATTCAGGTGCCCTTTCGCTCGCTCGAGGCGCAAGAATTTGACCTCCGGGGCCACTGGCAGGAGCGCTTTTTCGGCAATTCAAACCCGATAGTCTTAGAATTGGGCTGCGGCCGCGGAGAATACACCGTAGGCTTAGCACGCAAGTTCCCGGACAAAAACTTCATCGGCATCGACATCAAGGGCGCGCGCATGTGGGCCGGCGCAAAGGAGGCCCACCTCAGCGGCCTCAAAAACGCCGGATTCCTGCGCACAAACATCGAGCTGCTGAGCCGCTTTTTTGCCCCGGGCGAGATTTCCGAAATCTGGATCACCTTCCCCGACCCGCAGATGAAGAAAACGCGCAAGCGCCTGACTGCCACCAACTTCCTTGAAATGTATCGCCCGCTGCTGAGCCCCGACGGAATTGTCAATCTCAAAACCGACAGCCCCTTCCTCTATGAGTACACCCGCCGCCTGGTGGAGCTCAACGCCCTCCCCGTCAAGGCCAACACGGCAAACCTATATGAGGACGTGCCCCCCGGCACAAACGACATCCTCGAAATCAAAACCCACTACGAAAAGCAATGGCTCGACCGAGGGCTGACTATCAAGTACTTAGCCTTCGCCCTCCCCGCCTCCGTAGAACTCCGCGAGCCCCAGGCCGACGACATTGAGCTCGACTCTTATCGCAGCTATGGCCGCAATTATAACTCCCCCGAATAAATGCAGACTCTTTATCCCAACTTGATTCTCGACGCCCTCAAGCAGGTGCGCTACCCCGGCAACGGCAAAAACATCGTGGAGCTCGGAATGGTCAACGACGACATCCGCATCGATGGCCGCAAAGTCTCTTTCTCACTGACCTTTGACAAGTCGACCGACCCGTTTATCCGCTCCGTGGTCAAAAACGCCGAGGCCGCAATCCTGACCTTCATCGCCCCGGATATTGACATCAAGGGCAACATCTCCGTGGTGGCCCGCAAGACGGCTCCCGAAAAGGAAGCGCCCCAGCGCCCGCTGCCCGGAGTGAAAAACATCATCGGCGTGAGCTCCGGTAAGGGGGGCGTTGGCAAGAGCACCGTGGCCGCTAATTTGGCCGTGGCCCTCAGCCGTTTAGGCCACCGCGTGGGAGTGCTCGACGCCGACATTTTCGGCCCCTCGATGCCGAAGATGTTTGGCGTGGAGGACCAGCAACTCTACATGCACGAAGTCAACGGCCGCGACATGATCATCCCCGCCGAGGCCTACGGAATCAAGATGCTCTCCATCGGTTTCATGGTCGACAAAAATAAGCCCGTGCTCTGGCGCGGCTCCATGGCCTCAAACGCTCTGAATCAGCTCATTACGCAGGCCGACTGGGGCGAACTCGACTATTTCGTCATCGACATGCCTCCGGGCACGAGCGACATCCATCTCACCCTGGTGCAAACCCTTGGACTGACGGGAGTTGTGGTGGTCAGCACCCCCCAGGAAGTGGCCTTGGCCGACGCCCGCAAAGGCATCGCCATGTTCACCGACCCGAAAGTCAACGTCCCCGTGCTTGGACTGGTGGAAAACATGGCCTGGTTCACCCCCCTGCGCCATCCCGACGAAAAATATTACCTCTTCGGCAAGGAGGGCGCCAAGCGCTTGGCCGAAGAACTTGGCGTGGAACTTCTTGGCCAAATCCCATTGGTTGAGGACATTGGCATCAAGGCCGATGCCGGCTCGCCCATCGCCTTGGGCGATTCGCCCGAGGGTCACGCCTTCTTGGCGCTCGCCGCAAAGGTCAACGACGCCGTCAATCGCCGCAACGAGGCTCTTCCGCCAACCGCCAAAGTAGAAGTTCGCAAGTAATTATGAATCTGCGCATTATGCTCGCCTGCGCGGCAATGGTTCTCAGCGCCTTCGCCGCCTCGGCTCAACTCGTCTGGGCCGACAAAAATCGCCATTTCTACGCCCAAGAGGACCTCACCCCCTGGCCCACGGACACCGTAATCCCCTGCTGGCGAGGCGAAAAGGTCAACGCCTTAGCCCTCTTCGCGCCGAAGTCTGATGGAGTGGTCTCCGCTCGCCTTTCCGGCCCCGTCAGCGGCTCCGCCCGCTTCGTGGACTATGTCCTCACGGACCAATTCCGCACCTGCGGAAAGCATCCTGACGACCTTCAGCCCTATCACGTGCCGGACATCATCGCCGACCCCGCCGCGCAGGTCGCCGCCGCCCAAACCCGCCCGGTATGGGTCAGCATCGACGTCCCCGCCGACCTCGCGCCCGGGGTCTACGTCGATTCCCTGACCATCGACGGCGAGTCTATCCCCCTGACTCTCAAAGTGAACCGCCGCGTAATCCCCGCGGCCGCCGACCGCAAATTCTACCTCAACCTCTGGCAGCAACCCTACGCCATCAGCCGCTATTATGGCGTCGAACCCTGGTCTGACGCCCATTTTGAGCTCCTCAAACCCTATGCCAAAATGCTTGCCGATGCTTCCCAGCGAACCATCTCGGCCATCCTCTTCTTCGAGCCCTGGGGCGAGCAGAGCAACGACCTCTTTCTCCCTATGGTTGAGACGTTTAGAAACGCCGACGGCACCTGGGAGTATGACTACACAATTTTTGACCGATGGGTGGAATTCATGACCGAGCAAGGCGTCGGGCCCGACATCGAGTGCTTCTCCATGATTCCCTGGGAGATGAATTTCCGCTATTTTGACCGCGCCAAGAATGACTACGAATTTCTGAAAACCACCACTGACTCGCCCGAATATCGCGAGCTCTGGACCAACTTCCTCAGCGCCTTTGCCGCCCACGTCAAGGAAAAAGGATGGTTTGACCGCACGGTCATCGCCATGGACGAGCGCTCCATGGCCGACATGAAAAATGCCATCGAAATCATCGACCAAGCCGCCCCGGGAATGAAAATATCCCTGGCCGGAAATTATCACCCCGAGATTGCCGACCGCCTCTATGCGCTGACCATCACCCAGGGCGACCAGTTTCCCCCGGGCGAGGTCAATCGCCGACGCGAAAAGGGCCTCGTGTCGAGCCTCTACACGTGCTGCTCGTCGCCCGAGCCGAACCTTTTCAGCAACTCCGCGCCCGCCGACGCCGCGTGGCTCCCCGTGCATTGCACCGTCACCGGCCACGACGGCTATCTCCATTGGAGCTGGAGCAACTGGACCGACGACCCCCTCGCCGACTCCCGATTTAAACTCTTCGCCCCGGGCGACACCTATTTTATCTATCCCGACGCGAAATCATCCGTGCGCTTCGAGCGCCTGATTGAGGGCATCGAACTGAGCGAGAAAATCCGCCTGCTCCGCGAAGAATTCATCGCCGATAATAATGCCGCCGCCCTCGCAGAACTCAATGACGCACTGATGGTTATGACCCACACCCGCCCGCGAGCCAACGCCTCCACCGGCCGCCAAATTGACCACATTAACGCCCTGATTGCAACTTATGAGTAAACGTAAACGATATAACGACAAAATGTCGGTGGCACGCACGCTCTGCCTCGTCGGAGTGGCCATCGTCATTGCCTGCTGCGTCGTCAAGGCCTGCGACGCCCTCTCCCCCTCCCTCCAGCCCGAGCAGCCTGCGCAAATCACTGAAACTGACGGACTTCTGAGCGTCAAAACCCGCCCCGGCCTGCCCGAGCA
This sequence comes from uncultured Bacteroides sp., assembly GCA_964560625.1. Lineage (GTDB taxonomy): Bacteria > Bacteroidota > Bacteroidia > Bacteroidales > Muribaculaceae > UBA3263. Next base: position 10,790 of record CAZLMV010000048.1, read on the forward strand.
AATCAAGGATTACACCGGATTTACCGTCAGCTTCAACGCCACAACTCACCTCCCCAACTGGGTCAGCTGGGAACTCACCGCCGACGAAACCTCCGGTCCCGCCGAGCGCAAAGGCAAACGCTTCTACCAAGACCCCGAAATCAAAGGTTGCCCCACCCATGGCGACTACACCGGCACAGGCTACACCCGCGGACACATGGCCCCCGCCGCCGACATGAAATGGTCAGAAGAATCTATGACTGAGTGCTTTACCATGGCCAACATGTGCCCCCAAGTCCAAGCCCTCAACAGCGGCACCTGGGGCAAACTCGAAAACAAATGTCGCGACTGGGCCGTGCGAGACTCCGCCCTGATCATCATCGCCGGACCCGTCATCAACCCGCCCGCGCCCGACGAATTCATCGGCCAAAACAAAGTGGCCGTGCCTAAGCAATTCTTCAAAGTAATCCTCGCACCCTTCGCCAATCCGCCCCGCGCCATCGGCTTCCTCATGCCCCAAGGCCGAGTGGAAGGCGGCCTCCAAAAAGCTGCCGTCAGCGTCGACTCCATCGAAGCCCTCACCGGCCACGACTTCTTCGCCGCCCTCCCCGACTCAATCGAAAACCTCATCGAATCAAAAGCACAATTCCACAAATGGAACAACGCCAAATGAGCCGACCCACCATCTGCGCCATCTCCACCCCGCCCGGCACCGGCGGAATAGCCACCGCACGCATCTCAGGCCCCCAAGCCATCGAAATCGTCAGCCGCATCTGGCGCGGAGCAGACCTCTCCCGGGCCAAAACCCACACCGCCCACTTCGGCACAATCCTTGACCCCGAATCCGGCCAACACCTCGACGACGCCGTCGTCACCCTCTTCCGCGCACCCCGCTCATTCACCGGCGAAGAAACCGTAGAAATCTCCGTCCACGGCTCCCGATGGATTCAACGCGAACTCATCAACCTCCTCATCCGCCAAGGCGCTGAAATCGCCGACCGCGGCGAATTCACCCGCCGCGCCGTCGTCAACGGCCGCCTCGACATCGCCGAAGCCGAAGCCGTCGCCGACATGATTGCCGCAGACTCACGAACCGCCGCCAAAATCGCCCTGTCACACATCCGCGGCGAATACTCCGCACAACTCGACGCCCTCCGAACCAAACTCATCGACCTCGCCGCACTCACCGAACTCGAACTCGACTTCAGCGAAGAAGACGTCAACTTCGCCGACCGCGCCCAACTCCTCGACCTCGCCCGCGAAATCAACCAAAAAGTAACCTCCCTGGCCAACTCCTTCGCCACCGGACGAGCCATCAAAGAAGGCATCCGAGTAGCCATCGCCGGAGCAACCAACGCCGGAAAATCAACCCTCCTCAACCGCCTCCTCGGCGAAGAAAAAGCCATCGTCTCCGACATCCACGGAACCACACGCGACGTCATCGAAGACACCGCCGAAATCTCCGGCCTCCTCTTCCGATTCATCGACACCGCCGGCCTCCGCTCAACCGCCGACCCCATCGAACAAATAGGCATCGACCGCGCCCGCCAAGCCATCAAGGGCGCCGACATAACCCTCTGGCTCGTCGACGCCACTAACCCCACCCTCCCCCTCGCCGACGACCCCAAAACCCTCATCCTCTACAACAAAACCGACCTCGCCCCCGCCCCCGCCGGCGCCCTCTCCATCTCCGCCCTCACCGACGCCGACCTCACCCCCCTCATCAACGAACTCACACGCCGCGCCACCCCCCTTCAAATCAACCCCGCCCAAACCGTCACCAACGCCCGCCACTACCAAGCCCTCATCCAAGCCGCCCAATCCTCCGCCCGCATCATCGACGCCCTCCAAACATCCCTCCCCACCGACCTCATCGCCCAAGACATCCGCCAAACCATCGCCCACCTCGCCTCAATCACAACCCCCATCACCACCCCCACCCTCCTAACCCAAATCTTCTCCCGCTTCTGCATCGGCAAATAACGTATCTTAACCCTGCCAAAAAAACACGAATATGGGC
>CAZLMV010000049.1:0-12753 GCA_964560625.1 uncultured Bacteroides sp.
GTTAATGGATTAGAAACCGAAGAGTTCGAGCTCGGAGGCACACCAGTAGACGGAGCTGCTCGTGGCGCCAAGGGAGCCGCCGTTAGATTCCATGACGCAGAAGCGCAGGTACTTGTAGGGCTGATCGGTGCGGAAGGGGTTTTCGTCGTCGCCGAAGGTGCCTCCCACTGCGGGACCATTGAGCTGAGCGTTCATGTCGTCGATGATGGCGAAGGGCTCGGTGGGCCAGTTGTTTTTGTCGTTGGTGCCGAAGAGGTGAACCTTCTTGACATAGCCGGCGGCCGTAGCGGAGTTACGGGTGGTCATGTTAAAGCGGAACACCGACATGGGCTTGGGAAGCTCGATTTCGAGGTAAGAGGCATAGACGCTTTCGCGGTCGTTGGCCACGGACCAGCCGGAGTGGAAGAAGGTCTCGGTGTTGCCGTCGAAGAGGCCTGCGAGGGGACCTTCGGTGGGTTCCTGGTCATTGGTGGTTACGTTCGCGGTAGAGAGGGCGATGGGTTCGAGGATGACTACATCGACCACGCGCACGCTGAAGTAATAGGTCTTGCCGGCTTCGATTCCGAGGGCATCGCCGGGGTTATCTTCGGAATCCCAGGTGATGGGGTTCTTTTTGTCGACGGTGATGGCGAAGCAGTAGTTGCGGTTGATGACGAGCTTGTTGACGTCAATCTTGAGATTGAGGGGCATGGAGGTCACTCCGGGTTCGAAGTGATACTCGGTCTGGAGCTCGTAGGCATCGTTGGGAAGCACGAGGTAAGAGGTGCCGTTGACCATGTTGTACTTCTGCACGGCTGCTTTGTCGGCGTTGACCTTGAGGGTGAAGCCCCAGGGGTTAGCGCAGGGGATGCTGAAGTTCATTTCGGGGGTGTAGACATTGTCGCCGTTGGGGTCAAGGGTGGAGGCGTTGATTGAGCGGGAGGTGAACTCATTGACGTCGACCTCAAGGCTGGGCACGCGCACGTTGACCTTGATGATGGAGACATTGCTGTTAGCGTCAACCATGTCGGTTTCGCTGGTGAGCATCACGGGGATGATGGGAGTCTTGGGGGTGTCGGTGTCAAGGCCGAGGAAGTCGGCATTGTCAGTGAGCCACTGGCGGATGACGTTGGGGCGCACATAGAGGTTAGTGGAGCGGCTGCGGTCATTCTTGCCGGTGAAGACATAATCCACGGCGGGGATATTCTCGTCGAGCTCGGCCGAGAAGGAGTAGCACTCGGGGCTCAGGGGAACGTAGGTGACCAGGCCGGTGGATTCCTGATAGGCGGCAAATTCCTCGTCGTTCATAACCTTGAGGGTGGCCTTGGAGTCGATTTCAGGCTTGTAGCCACCTTTCATGACGATGAAGGGGACTTCGGCGAGGTCGTCGGTAGCGTAGACCACGAGGTCGCGGGTGCCGGCGTTGCGGATGGTGAAGACTCCGTCGTAAGCTTCGGGGTAGATGTCACACTTTTCGCAGCCGGTGGTCAGGACCAGAGCGCCAAGCAGACCCGAAAGTATAATTGATTTTTTCATCTAAATAAGAGTCAAAAAATTGGTGATTAACAATTGGGTTAAGAAGATGGAGGCCGGGGGATTAATAGCCGGGGGCCTGAACCATCTGCGGGTTTTTGTAGACCTCGTTGATGAACACGGGATAGAGATACTGGCGAGCGCCGAATGAATAGGTGGGGTTGATCACCTTGGGAGTGTTAAATTCGGCATGAGTGGGGTTCTCAACGTCGCCGGTCAGGCCCATGCGCACGCCGTTGCCAAGATATTCGGGGCCGGCCACCCAACGACGGATGTCGAAGTAGCGGGTGCCTTCGTCCCAGAGTTCGATGAAGCGCTCCTGGCGCACCCATTCTACGAGGGTCATCTTCTTGGGCTGGTTAGTGGCGGGGTTGTTGATAGTGCGGTCAATGAGGTTATCGTCGAGCTCGGGGACACCGGCGCGGTCGCGGATGGTGTTGAGGTAGCTCAGGGCGATGGACTTGTAGGAGGGGTCAGTCTTGGCGAGCTCGGCAGCGGCCTCGGCGATGCTGAGGTAGAGCTCGGTCAGGCGCACTAAGACTACGGGGTGGTCCGTGCCCTTGGTCAGAGCCAATTCGCTTGAAATCATGGTGACGGGGGCAATGTGTTTCATGGCCAAGAAGCCGGTAGAAGCGAGGTTCTTAGGTTCGCGGGCGGGGTCGTGGCCCTGAGCGCCATTGTCCTTGAAGTTAAGGGTCAGGGGCTCGCCGTTTTTGATGCGGGAGAGGTAGTTACCGCCGTCGAAGGCAATCCAGGCGTAGAAGCGGGGTTCGCGGTTGCGGACCAGGTTGATCATGTCTTCATGGCCGGTGGCGGCTACGGCTACGGGCTTGTACCAGTCGCTCTTGGCCGAGAAGTCGATTTCGTCGTGGCTATCGGCGGGGAGGCGGCCGTCCTTACAGTAGAAGTTGAAGACGGAGTTCAGAGTGGGGTTCACAACTGACCAGCTGGAGGCATACCATTGACCATTCTTGTTCTTGATGATCTTCAGGGGCATGCGGGCGTTTTCGAGGAGGCCGTGAGTGCGACGCTGAGCCCAGATGATTTCGGGGTTTTGGCTCTGAGAGGTGGTGTGGATGTAGCGGTTGAGCATCACCTTGGCGATGAATTCGTCGCGCTCGGTGTCGTCTTCGAAGTCCACGGGAATCCAGTTCATGCTTGACAGGGGCACGTTGGCTTCGGCTTCATACTCGGTCATGAGGCTGAAACCGTTTTCTTCGGCCATGTTGATGGCGTCTTCGAGGGCATTGTAGGCGTCAACCCACTTTTGGCGGTCGTAGGTCTTGGAGATGAGTTCTTTGCCATATCCGGGAGTTTCAAACTTGGTGTTTTTCCATTCGGGATAGGGGAAAGAGCCATTGAAGAGGTCAGAGGCGGCGAGCAGGAGCAGGCGGGCCTTCATGGCCTTAGCGATGGGTTTGGTGGCGCGGCCAAAGTTGATTGATTCGCGAGTCATGGGCAGATCCTCGGCGGCGGCGTCAAACTCGTTGGCAAGGTAGCGCACGCAGTAGTCAAAATGAGAGCGGCCGGGGAAGTCAGAATCGGGCGAGTTCATGGGGATGCGCTCGGTGGTCAAAGGAATCGGGCCATAGGTGCGCAGCAGGATGTAGTGATAATAAGCGCGGAGGAAGCGGCTTTCGGCGAGCCATTCGGCTTCTTCCTGCTCGTTTTGACACACTTGGTTCTTGCGGCCGTTGGTTTTGAGCTGCTCTTCGAAGAGGAGACATTGGCCGATGTACTGGTACATGGTACCCCAGAGCCAGGTGATGTTGCTCAGGTCAGTGGTCTGCGTGTTTTTATTGGCAGCGAAAGTGACCGGATAGGCGGTTTCCTGTTCGTTGGGGAGGACCCATTCGTCTTGCGCGGCGGAGAAGACGTTTTCATACTCGGTGGGAGTGGCTGATTTGTCTTCAGTGCCGGCATAGCAGGAATAGAGGAAGCCGAGGGCGGCGGAGTGGGTCTTCATTGCGTCCTCGAGGTTAGCCTGTTCGGGGGGCACGACGTCGAGATAATCGCAGGAGGAAGTGCCAAGGAGCGTTCCGGCTGCCACAACCGCAAATTTCAGAATATTATTGAGTTTCATATCTGTAAATTCTTGCTTAGTTGGATAAGTGGATTGGTGATTAGATGGTTACCTGAACGCCGATGGTTACGGACTTGGACAGGGGGTAGCTGTTCCAGGCCTCGAGTTCGGGATCCCAGAGTTTGAAGTCACTGATGCGGAGCAGGTTGGTGCCGGCCACGTAGACGCGACCATAGGGGAATGACCAGCCGAGTTCCACGTTTTTCAGGCGCAGGAAAGAGCCGTTGCGGAGCCACCAGGTAGAAGCGGCAGTGTTGTTTGACACTTCAGTCTGAGTGGTGCCCAAGCGGGGATATTTGGCGTCGAAGTTGCCGAGGTCGGGGTCAAAGTAGTTGTCAGCAACCCAGGCGAGGGCATTGCGAGCGGTCATGTTGCCGCCTTCCATGAAGGGGTCAACGCCGGTGGCCATGATGGAGCGCTTGCCCTGGCCCACGAACTGGAAGCCGAGGTCAAACTTACGCCAGTTGACGGTGGCGCCGAAGCCATATTGCAGGCGGGGGGTGGTGCCGTATTCGCTGATCATGGTGATATCGTCGGCAGTGATGCGGCCGTCGCCGTTGATGTCGCGATATTTGATATCACCGACGCGCACGGTTGAGGAGCCTACCTGCTGGATGGGGCTCGTGGCGATTTCTTCTTCGCTCTGGAAGAGGCCTTCGGCGATGTAGCCGTAGACGTTGCTCTTGCCGGGATAGGGCTTATTGGTGCGGTAGTTGCTCTTCCAGGTAAGGTCATAGTCGGGGTCATCCCAGTCGAGAATCTTGTTCTCAGAGTAGGAGACGTTGCCGCGGAAGCTGACGTTCCAGTCGTTGTTTATGCGCTGGTTGTATTCAGCAGAGACTTCGAAGCCCTGGTTCTGCATCTTACCCTTGTTGTCATAGGGTTTGGCGATGTGGTAAGCCAATGACTGGGGCCAAGATTCGCGCTGGAGGAAGATGTCGTAGCGGTGTTCGTGGAAGTAGTCAGCGGTGATGACGAGTTTGCCCCAGAGGGTCAGGTCGATGCCGACGTCGGTTTTGCGAGATTTTTCCCAGCCGATGCCTGACATGGCATAGTAGCTGAGGCTCGGGCCGGAACCGGGATAGTAAGCATTGTCGGCATAGTCACCGGTGGCGTAACCGATCTGGTTGATGGTGTTGTTTTCCAACTTGTTGAGATAGAGGAAGTGAGAGCCGCCGGGGGATACGAGGTCGTCAGAGCCTACGAGACCGTAAGAGGCGCGGATCTTGAGGTTGGAGATCACGTTAGAGATCGGTTCGAAGAAGCGTTCGTTGCTGACAACCCAGCCCAAAGAAGCAGCGGGGAAGAAGCCGAAGCGGTCCTTCTTGGCGAGGCGTTCGGTGCCGTTATAACCGGCGTTGAACTCTACGAGGTAGCGGTGGGCATAGTCGTAGGTGGCGCGGAAAGAGAGGCCCTGGTTACGCTCGGGGAGGATTGCAGAGCGATACTGACGCTGGCGATAGAGGACCATGGCGCTTACGTCGTGGAGGCCGAATTTGCGGTTCCAGTTGATGTTGGCTTGCAGCTCGAAGGTGCTGTCAGAGTTGCGCAGGGGGCCGTTTTCGGAGAGGTAGACGGTGCCTTCCTGGAGGATGAGATACATATCCTCGGTCATCAGGGGGTTGCCGTTTTCGTCGACGAGGTCATAGCTGTCGCGGTCGCCATTGTAGGTGTAATAATAGGGCTTAACGCGGCGGGTGAAGCCGTTAGAGCTCCAGTTTTTGAAGTTAAACCAGGCGTCGAACTTCAGGCCTTTGGTGATGAAGTCGAGGTCTTGCTTAACCTTGATTACGGTGTTGATGGTGTTTTCGTTGTTCTGACCATAGCCGGAGTTGAGCAGGGCGTAAGGGTTCTGCTGCATGACTTCGGCGCGACGGAGGGCACCGTAGCGGATGAATTCGTCGCCTTCGAGGCCGGGATAGGTCACGGGGAAGGCCACGGGGTTAGTGGTCAGGATGTAGTTAAACACGTTCTTGGCGGGGACGACAACGTTTTTGTCATCGATATTGGGGCCGGAATGCTGACGGATCTGAGCATTCATGTTCATCTCGATCGTGGTGGTCGGGGTGAGCTTGTAGGCAATGTTGTTTTGGAACGTGTAGTTATAGATGGCGATGTTGTTGTTCCAGGAATAGCTCTTGGAGGTGTTCAGCAGGCCGTCTTCGTGTTGGAAGTCGAGCGACATGTAGTAGCGCACCTTTGAGCCACCACCGCTGACGTTGACATTGGCGCGCTGACGCATGGCCATGTTCTTGAACAGGAGGTCTTCCCAGTCCACGTTAGGATAGAGATAGGGGTTGACGCCTTCGCGGGTGCGTTCGATGGCGGTTTCGGTGTAATAAGGGGTGTTGCCGCGGGCAATACGCGCCTTATTATAGAGTTCCATGAACGAGGGACCGTCAAGGAAGTCAGGGAAGTCGCCCTTGAAGTTAAAGGAGTTTTCGAAGCTGACGCCCACGCGGGTCTGCGAGTTGTAGTCGCCGCCTTTGGTCTTGACGATCATCACACCGTTGGCGCCGCGGGAGCCGTAGATGGCCGTGGCGGAGGCGTCTTTGAGGATCGAGAATGACTCGATGTTTTCAGCGGGGATATAGTCAAGGTCGGAGACAGAGATTTCAACGTCGTCCAAAAGGATCAGCGGGGTTTGGCGGCCGCCGAAGGTGCCGATGCCGCGGATATAGAATTCGGCGGAGCTGCCGGGTTCGCCGGAGCGGGTTGAGGAGACCACGCCGGCAATTTTACCGGCAAGGGCCGTGGTGAGGTTTCCGGCGGGGAGGCGGAGTTCGTCGCCCTTGACGGAGGTGATGGCGCCGGTTACGGAGACGCGCTTCTGGGTGCCGGCACCTACGACTACGACTTCGTCGAGCGTATTGTCAGCGCCTTTCATTTCCACCTTGACGAAGCCAAGGTCTTCCACCGGGACGCGCATTTCGTTATAGCCTACATAGCTAACCAAAAGGACGGCTTTTTTGCCGGTAGGGATGTTAAGAGAGAAGTTACCGTCGATGTCGGTAGCGGTGATGGCCGTCTTATCGCCAACAACCGAGACGGTGGCGCCGGGGAGGGGTTCGCCGTCTTGAGCATCGACTACTACACCGGTGATTGTGCGTTTAGCGGCGCCCTGTTCGGCGGCGGCGCTAACGGGTTCCGGGAGTGCCCAAACACTGACGGGGGCCATCAACGCGATGGCCGAGGCAAAGATTAAGCCTTTCCGCCAATTTAAATTACGATTTCTCATTCTGTGAAAGTAGATCGGTTTATGAAATAAGTCTTTTTATTGGCACCAGTGAGGCCGACTTTATTAACGGGAATAAAGCTCAGTCTCACTGGTTATGATTGCGGGATTAGATTCGTTGGTTTATCATCGGGTCAAGAGGGGGTCAACTATCACTTTACGAGCACTTTCTTGCCGTTGATGATGTTGATGCCCTTGACGGGATGGCTCAGGCGGCGGCCGCTAAGGTCGAAGATGCCTTCAACGGCGGGTTTGCTCTGAGCGGCACCGATTTCCTCGATTGAGGTGTCTTGCGGGTCGAAGAGGCCCCAGATTGAGCCGGCGTCACCGTTCATGTAAGCGTGGAGACCGGGGTAGCCGTTCATGTTGATTGAGGGGGTGCTGGCGTCAGCGCCGGGGATGAAGGGCAGAGCGATGCCGTAGAAGCCGGCGTAGGTGTAAAGGGTCGGATAGAGGTCCTGAGCGTCGGCTTCGTCGGTGACGATGGTCAGCGTGTCAAGGAGGTTGCCGTTGGCGTCAACTTCCTCGGCCTGCTGCGGGCCGAAGTAGGTTTCGGTGGCAGCGTTGTAGACCAGGTAGCCGCCTTCGTCGTTGTCTTCGATGGCCACGAAGGTGAACTGAGCGTCGGGGTCGAGGGCGTTTTCAACGTGCTGATAGTTGAGTTCGCCGTCTTCACCGGGGGCCACGGCCACGTAGTTGTCGCCGCGGAGATACTTCAGGCCGAAGACCTGGCCGCCGAGCTGAGTTGCGAGATATTCGTTGGCGTCGGCAAAGGCATTTTCCTTAATCTGAGTTGCCTTGGTGAGCATTTCGGCGCTGTAAGGCAGAGCCTTGACGTCTTCAATGGCCTTAGTGAGGATGGGGGCAACGCAGGAGACGTTGGGGATGTAGGGGCTGAGGGCGCGTTCAACGCTTTCCACGATGTCGGCCTTCATGGCGTCCTGGCTCACTTCGATGACTTCCCAGATGGAGCCGGCGTCGTTGACGTTGTAGTAAACCATGCCGTTGCCGGTGGAGGTGTCCATGTTGAGGCCCTGGCCTTCGTATTCGTCAGACACGCAGAAGCCTACGCCATAATAATCGCCGGAAACCTTGAGGCAAGCGTAGAGGGTCTGAGCGGCGTCGGTGGAGGTCACGGGGACGCAGACGTTCTTTTCGTTTTCCACTACGGTGCCGATGTAGGTCTTGGAGGCTTCATTATAGAAGGTGTAGCCGCCGTTGCCGTCAGAAGTGGCGGTGAAGGAGGTGTAGGGGTCGGCCACGGTGGTTGACGGGATGAAGAGGGTGTTGACGGTGCTGGCTGCGGGATAGGGGCCGGTGGCGATGCCTAAAGCGGAGCGGCGCACGTTTTTGAGGGCCCAGGTCTTGCCGTTGAAGGTGTTCATCAGCTCGGCGTTGCCGGCGGCGATGGTTGATTCGAAGGATTCGTTGACCTTGGTGGCGTAAGAGTCATAGTCAGCCTCGGGGGCGATGCCGTTGATCTGCGAGATGCCGATTTCGAGCACTGATTCTACGGAGGCGGGGACATGGCCCTTGTAGCCTTCCAAAGTGGCGATAGAGGAAGCCTTAGCCATGGCGCAGAGGCCGTCGGCAATGGTCTGACCGGGTTCTACGGGCACTTTGATGAGCCACCAGATGTTGCCGCCGTCGCCTGCGGGATACCAGTTGGTGCAGAAGTCGCCCTGGTTGCTGGCGTCGAGGGTGTAGAAGATGTTTTTGGTGATGGGAGTGCCGTCATCCTTGACTTCGCCGGTTTCGACCGTGCTATAGCCGGCGGCATCGAAGAGGCTGAAGCTGTAAGCGTAGTTTCCGCCGGTAGCGGACCACTCCTTATAATAGATGTCGGTAGCTTCGTCTACGGTGTTGGCGTAGGCATCAACGTCGTAGGAAACTTCGTCGTTGGCGCGGTTGAAGAAGCCGGTGAGGTAAGCGTCGGCGTCGGCAGCCTTGATTACGAGGGTACCTTCATCAGAGCCTTCGCTGATGGCCCACACGCTGGCGGTGGAGATAGAGGCGGAGCGCACAAGGTGGGTGGTGAAAGCGTCTTTGACGATTTCATTGCCGGCGTCGTCCTTGCCTTTGATTTCGAATTCCTGACCTTCGGCATTGTAGGTCAGATAGGAGGTGCCGCGGTTGGCATAAATCAGGTAATAAGCGGGCGCATCGGGAGTGCCGACCACCAGCCTGTCAAAGGCCTGCGCCTGAGTAGCGGCGAGACCTAACACCGAAAGAATCAGTAATGATTTCTTCATAGGAAGGGGTGATTTAAGGTGATAATGTAATCGTTTGTTAAAATTTCTAAATGCAAAGTTAACAAAATTTTTCGATTCTGCAAAATTTTCGCATAAATTTCTTGATTTTATTTTAATTATACCCTTCCGGCGGCAATAATTCCCGCAGATTTATCAATTTTTAAGAATTATGTGCGCGTCCCGCCGGCGCGTGCAAAAAAAGAAGGCATGAGCCGCGGGGGGCATGCCTTCTTTTGGAGGATTCGTGGATTGGGAGGGGTTACTTCACCAAGACCTTGCGGCCGTTGATGATGTTGATGCCGCGCACGGGGGCAGCGAGGCGGCGACCGCTGAGGTCGTAGATACCCTCGGCAGCCGGAGCAGCAGTGATTTCCTCAATGCCGGTAGAATTACCCATCACCTTCACCGCAAAAATCGAACCGCCATCGCCAATTCTATACTGATGCAAGCCGGTGCCATTGGCGTTGAAGCCCTGAGTGGTGGCGTTAGTGGAATCGCTAATCGGGAAAGCTACGCCACAGTAATTACCGCTGTGATAGCAAACGGGATAAACGACCTGAGCGTCGGCCTTCTCAGCGACGAGGGTCATGTTTGCTTCACTGCCAACGACTACGGCCGGACCGATATACTTACCGGAAGCGGGACTATAGAGGGTGAATCCGCCATCTTCCGCCGGGGCGAAGTCATAGTTAGCCAAATCAGACTGCTCAGCGGAAACGGAGAATCCGTCTTCACCGGCGCAAATGTAGCCATTACGAAGGCTGCGGACAGAAACGTTCTTCTCAACAAGAGCCTTATTGAGAGCCTCGGTGCCCTCTGCGATAGCCCCATTCAGCACAGCGTCAACATCTGCGGGAGCACCCACACCAACTTCAACCTTTTCAGCCTCAGACTTAGCGGTAGTGAAGATTTCAGCAGCAGGAACAACATTTTGTGCGAAGGCATCAAATTGTCCGCAGATAGTAGTCAGACAAGCCTGAACCTTAGTGTCTACATCCTCAATTTCCGACAGAATCCAGATTGAGCCATCCATGCCAGCTCCGACAGTATTGCCGGAAAGAAGATCAGATGCATTATTTTGATTCATGCTCAAACCTTTGCCATCAGCAGTGTAAGGGAAGGAAATACCTCCAAAATGACCGTTATAGTTCAGAACGGGATATACGGCGGTAGATTCACTTGCAGATGAGGAAGCTTCCGTATAATTGTCGGCAGCGCCGCAGTAAACATACTGTCCATTATAATAGTTAGTCAACGTGTAACCGTCATTGTCGTTAGAATTGAAAATAAACCATGCAGAAGGGTCGACATCAGAGGCAACATTTGCGAAAGTACCGGCAGATGGAATCAGAGCCACGTAAGGAGATTGAGCACCGTTACCTTCTGAATTTGCACGGTTTAGGTTCTTGAGGGCATATATTTTGCCTCTGAAAGCGGTTTTCAGTTCATTGTTAACAGTAGTTTCCGTATTAGAAACAATCTGAGAAATCTTATCTGAAAGATCAGAAGAATATTTAAGTGCTTGAAGCTGAGCTATACCACTATTAAAAGTTGCTTCATAAGTGGGCAGATTGGCGATATAAGCCTCAAGTCTGGTAATATTCGGTGCAACTGCCTCCTTAACTATTTCATCCGGGTTAGCATCAATCATAGCGAAGACCGAACCGCCACCACTGGCAACATTCCAGGAGACAAGACCGCCGGCATTGGTATCTTCATCCAGGCCTAAACCGGTTCTGCTTGACGTAAACGTAAATGCAATTCCATAATAGGGGTCAACATGATTCAAAAGAGGATAGAAAGGTTTTGCTTCTTCTTTAGAATCAACGGCAAGCACAAGGGTATTAGTAGTAATAGAGGTTTCACCATCTTTATAATCCCACGACATATATTTATTAGCGGCCAGATTATAGATAATCACGCCATTATCATCCGTAGACTCAAACTCGAACCAGGTTTTTTCGTCGGTGATGTCAGTACCCGCACCAAAAGCAGAACCAATTACCGCGAGAAAACATCCGGGATACTGCGCGTTAGGATTAGCTTCGCGACGCAGATTCTTAAGACAATAGGTGTTGCCATTCATAAGTGAAGGCAATGAGTTATCAATTGCAGTAATTGCCTCGTTGTATGCGGTAACAACATTCTCAAAAGGATCTGTATCAGACATTGCTTTTATTGCATCAATGCGAGTTTGCAAGTCCGTTGAAGCGGCAGAAACATTATTCTTAAAATCTTCAAGATCTGCAATATAAGCAGGCTTAAACATATCGTTGAGCACAACATCAGGTCCATTGCTTAAGTCAACTTTTGTGCACCAATAATTGGTGCCGGCATCATTAGCAATCCAGTTACCGAATAAGTCGGAGCCACCCGTAGCATCCATAGCGTGATATCCGTCAGCCTTAGTCCGAAAGCTCACGCTGCCATTAGAATTGTTAGTAACATAAATGTCAACAGGCGTCTCAGTAACATCAGCAATTGCATAGAGATCACCGGTAAATTCGCCTGATTGAGCTTTGAATTGCATCAAATAGGCTTCGGCCGAGCAATTCTTAACGACAACAGTACCTTCAGCGTCACCGGGAGTTACCCCCCAAATAGAATACTTTGAAGGAAGAGCCGTACGATAAAGATTGGTTGTAACGTTGCCGTTGTGCAGGTTATCAACACTATACGAAACGTACTTGTTGTCTCGATTTGCCTTAATTAGGTAGTAATTTGGGGAGTCGGCGGTGCCGGCCTCGAGGGTGTCGAAGGCGCGGGCGGAGGTGGCCGTCAGCGCCAACAGGGAGAGAATCAGTAATGATTTCTTCATTGTGGGTAATTAATTTAAGGTGGTAAAAATGTGATAAATTCAGGCGCAAAGTTACGCATTTTCCGATATAAATCAAAATTTTATCCAAAATTCGCCAATTCCTACCGCCGGCAAAACCAATTAGCACTCGCTATAAGTTTTATAAATCTTATATTTGTCGCGCGCCGGGCACCCGAGGCGGGTGCCCTCCCCAGTTAAATTATGAGAGATGAGAGGTGTTGGTTGAGGAGGCGGGTTAGGGAGTCAGTGGTGGGGATGTCGGGGGTGGCGAGAGTAGCGGTGCGGAAGGTGGTGTGGAGGGTCTTGCGGAGTTGCTGGGGGGAGATGTCGAAGGATTGCGCGGTGGTGGAGAGCCAGTCTTCGCAGGTGGTGCGTTCGGAGATGAAGGCGTTGAGGGCGGCTTCTTGGGCAGCTTGTTTGGCTTTTTTGGGCAATTGGCGGTTGATGTCGTCGTGAGCGAATGAGTCGCGATCCAAGTCGATTATGAAGAGGTCAAAATCCTCCACGACCGAGCGGATCAGCTCCTTCGATACCTGAAATTCGTAGGCGAGAATGTCATAATTCAGCGGCTGTCGACCGATAGGGTCGGCGGCGAGGCGCTCAAGAAGCATCATGTAGACGCCATAGCCGGCCGCCCCATGTTTCATACGAAGTTTAAGGATGTTAGTTTTGTTGCGTTCGTTGGTGGAATGTTTGAAAGAATTCATAGAAAATAAGTTAAAAATAAAAAATACAAAATACAAAGTAATTGGATTGTAGGGATGCACCCCGGTGCATCCGAGGCCGCCCCTTAGCGATACAGGATTTTGCGGCTAAGTGAGGGCCTCGGCTGCACCGGGGTGCAGCCCTACAT
>CAZLMV010000050.1:0-1486 GCA_964560625.1 uncultured Bacteroides sp.
ACAAAATACAAAATAGAAAATACAAAATACAGAATTACGAGCGCAAAGTTACGGCGGAAAAATCCCCAAAACCGCAAAATTTGTCAGAAATTCAAAAAAATTTGAGCAATTTGAGCAATTGGAGCAATTGGAGATATTGGAGCAATTGGAGCTATTTGAGTTATTGGAGTTATTGGGGGAGTTGGAGGGGTATGAGGGTTATTTGGAGAGGAGGAGGCGGTGGAGGGTGGAGGTGACGCGGAAGGGGGTGGAGCGGCGGGTGCGGGGCGGGGTGGAGAGGTGGTAGTGGAAGGCGTGGTTAGGGTCCCAGGAGGGGAGGGAGAGGGCTCGGGTTTCGCCCGGGGGGATGATGCAGCGGATGAGTTCGGTGCGCTGGTGGAGTTGGTGGCCTTCCATGTCGAAGTAGGTGAGAGTCAGTTCGATAGCGGTGACTGTGGAGTCAGGGCCGAGTTGGTTAGTGGCGAAGAAAGTTTCGCGGTTTGAGGGGTTTGTTTTTTCGAAACCGCTGAAGCGTATGGCGTCGGGCCGCGGGGCGGGAATGGTGTCCATGACGGCTTCTACCGGCGCGTTTTTGGGCCTTTTGACTTTGGGGAGGGCGGCAGTGGTGGCGAGGGCTAAGAGGGCGATGATGAGGAGTTTAAGCGTTTTCATAGGTAGACGGGCGTGAGGGGGTTGACGGTCTGCGGGGGATAGATTTTGACGGCTCCGTCGAGTCCTTCGGGGCGTGAATCCTGGAGGCGCACGGCGCGGTAGAGGTAGGGAATCAGGCGGAAGAGGTTGATTTTCAGCGGACTTTTGAAGGGCTGGATGGTCAGGGCGTTGCCCTCTTCATTGACCGTCAGGGTGAATTTGCGGGGGATGGTGAGCGCGCCCAAGTCGGAGATTTTGGTGTTGATTTGGGCCTCATAGACGCCCGGTTTGACGGTTGGTCGGGCGGTGCCCATGACTGAGCCCGGGCGCACGCGGCGCATGGGCGAGCTGATGATCACCAAGCGCAATTGGCGCGGAAGGGCCTCGGAATCAGACGGATTGACGCGTTCAATGGCAAACGTTGCGCCGTCGGCCGCCATCTCCCATACGCCTTCCACGGGCGTCAGGGGCCATGCAGCCATGCGGGCGGCTACGGAGTCGACCTCGGCATAACCGGGAAGCACTTCGGCCGAGGCGCAAAGGGCTGTCAGGCAAAGGATTATGGCAATGAGTCGACCCATTGGCAGGCGGCGGCGAGAGATTCGGGCCTACCGACGTCGAACCAGTGGTAGGGGCTCATGTCGTAGGCGTAAATGCTTAATTCTGAGGCGTTTTTGACGTAAAAGGGCGTGAGGGAGAAGACTTCCTCGCCATAGGCGGCAAGGGCGGGGAAAATCTGCGGGCTGACGAGGTGGATGCCATTAAAGGAGCGGAGTTCGCCCCCGGAGGCTAACCCCTTGGTTTCGCCGGTGTTATGGTTAATCCATCCGCAGAGGCGCCCGGCGGAGTCGAAGCG
>CAZLMV010000050.1:1586-12572 GCA_964560625.1 uncultured Bacteroides sp.
CCCGCGGCCTTCACCGCGCGGATTACGCGGCCCAACATCGGCTCGCCGCCCACGGGCACCAGGGCCTTGGGGTGGCTGTCGGTGAAGGGTTTGAGGCGCGTGCCCAATCCGGCGGCGAAGATGAGGGCTTTCATCGGCGTTCGCGGTGATAGAGGTTAACGGCGAGCTCCTCGGTGGAGAATTTTTCGCGCAGATGTCGGGCCATTGCTTCGGCGGAATAGACGGAGCGATGCTGGCCGCCGGTGCACCCGAAGGCTACCTGTAAGTCCGTGAATCCGCGCGAGATATAGCGCTCGGCGGCGGCGTCGACCAGGGCGTAACAATGGCTGAGGAAGGCGAGGATTTCGCCGTCGTCTTCCAAGAAGTCAATGACGGGGCGGTCACGTCCGTCGAGCTGCTTATAAGGCTCATATCGCCCGGGGTTATGGATGGCGCGGCAATCGAAAACGAAGCCGCCGCCATTGCCCGACGGGTCTTCGGGCAGCCCCTTGCGATATGAGAATGAAAGAACGGTTACGGTTAGCAATTGAGCTGAGTGTAAGTGGGTTAGAAGCTGATCATGTTGTCGTCGTTGTCCGGCTGCTGGGGCTTGGGAGTGCCGGCTGCGGGATTAGCGGCGGGTGCAGCCGGGGTGCCTTTTTTGGCGATGGCGGCCACGGTCTTGGTGTTGCGCGAGAAGGTGGGCGCATTTTCCAGACGGTCAATGATTTCGTCGTCGTCAAGCTGGTCGGGCTGGAGAATCACGTAGTTTTTGCGGAGCATCTCCATTGCAAAATCGTCGGCGGTGTTGCCTTTGGGTTTGGGGCCGGGATTCTGGCCTTCTTCGCCGCCTTTAGGACCTCCCTTGGGGCCGTTTTCCGTTTCCTTTTTCTTATCTTCGATTTCGGAGTTTACTTCGAAGCCGGAGGCGAGGATGGTCACGAGGACCTTGTTGCCGAGGGTGCGGTTATAGCTGACGCCATGGATAACTTCCACGTCTTCAATGGAGTTAACGAAGTCAGAGAAGGCGGTCATTTCGCCCATTTTGAAGGAGTCTTCGGCATCGGGGTCATAGGCCAAGTCGAAGAGCAGGCGGCGCGAGCCGAGGATGTTGTTGTTGCGCAGCAGGGGCGAATTGAGGGCCGCCTGAATGGCGTCTTCCACGCGATTTTCGCCTTCGCCGTAGCCGCAGGAGATGATGGCGGAGCCGCCGTTGCGCAGGGTGGTGTCGACGTCGTTGAAGTCGATGTTGATGCGCACATCCTCGTTGGTGATGATGTCAGAGATTGAGCGCGCGGCCGTGGCGAGGGTGTCGTCGGCCTTGGAGAATGCGGAGTCGAAGTCGAGGTCGGGGTAGATGTCGATGAGGCGCTCGTTGTTGATGAGCAGCAGGGCGTCAACGTGTTTGCGGATTTCTTCGGCGCCTTCCAAGGCCTTGATAATCTTCTTTTTACCTTCGAAGGCAAAGGGGATAGTCACGATGCCGACGGTCAGCACGCCATGCTCTTTAGCCACGCGGGCCACTACGGGAGCGGCGCCGGTGCCGGTGCCACCACCCATGCCGGCGGTGATGAAGACCATCTTGGTCTGATCGTCGAAAATGGCATTGATGGCGTCGATGCTCTCTTCGGCGGCGCGGCGGGCCACTTCAGGCTTATCGCCGGCGCCGAGGCCGGTGGTGCCGAGGAGCACTCGGTCAGGCACGGGAGAGTTCTTAAGAGCCTGATCATCAGTGTTAGTGACGACGAAGCGCACGCCCTTGACGTTCTGGCGATACATGTAGCCAACGGCATTGCCGCCGCCACCGCCGACGCCGATTACTTTAATAATATTATCGGTGTTAGGGTTCAGGGGTTCGGGGCTTACGAATTCGCTCCCTGAAACGATTTTATCGATTTCCATAATTTATAAGTCAATGAGTTAGGGTTTAAATCAGAAGTCTTCGTCGGTTTCGTCGAGGGGTGCAAAAGAGTTGGAGAGGAAGCCGCCTAAGCGCTGGAAGAAGCTCTTCTTTTTGGGGTAAATTTCCTTTTCGGGGTTGTCTTCCCATTCGTCGGGTTCGGGTTCGGGAGTGGGCTTGGGCTCCGGTTTGGGCGCGGGCGCGGGTTCCGGTTCGGGCTCAATGGGTTCGGGCTCGGGCTCGGGGGTGAGGTCAAGGATGCAGTCCTTGACGTCGGCGCCCACGAGGGAGTTGATAATTGCCACGATGTCAAGGTCTTGCGAGGGGTTGAGCTTTGCGCCGAGCACGCGGACGGTGGAGGGCGTGGTGCCGAGGCGCACGGTCATGCCGGTTTCCGAGCCGAGGAGCTCAACGAAGCCGGTCAGGTTGGCGCCGCCGCCCACCAAGACGATTCCCGAGGGGAGGTCAGCGGGCTTGAGGTCGGCAAAGCCGATTTGGGCGGCGATGTTAGCGGCGATTTCGCCCGCGCGCATGCGCACGTAATTATTGATTTTGGTGGTCTCGGGGTCGGAGTTGTTCTTTCCGGGCCAGGCGTTGCCGATGGAGCATTTGATTTCCTCGGCCTTTTCCTCGGTCAGGGGGATGGCGGTGAGGTCGCGGGTGATGTGGCGCGAGCCTAAGGGGATGGTGGCCAGATATTTGAGGGTGTCTTTTTTGTAGATGGCCACGGTGGTAGTTTCGGCGCCGAAGTCAATGAGCATGGCACCGAGGCGACGCTCTTCGGGGGTCATCACGAGGTTGGCCTCGGCTAAGGGGCGAATCACGAGGCCGTTGATTTCCAGGCCGAGTTTTTCGTTGATGACCATCTGCATGTTGCGGATGATTTGCGAGCGGATGGTAACGAGGTTAACGTTGGCGCTGAGTTCGTTGCCAATGATGCCTATGGGGTTGGAACCCTGCGCTTTACCGTCGATTTTGAATTCCACGGGCTGCACGTCGAGGAGGTTGCGGTCCGGCGAGATAGAGCGGGCGCGGCCAAGGAGGTCATCAACCATCTCGGGGGTGATTTCGGTGTCGGCTTCGAGGTGCTCCTCAATGGTTGCGGGGGTGGTCATGAGCGAGCGGCCGCCGATGGCGACGTAGACTCCGGAGATTTCCGCATTATTAAGGCGGGAATTGAGGGCAGAGATCACGTTTTTGAGCTCGTTGGCCACTTCACGCACGTTATGGACATGACCATAGCTGACGATGTTGGGCTTCTGACGAACTTCCTCAATTCCTTTGATCAGGAGAGCTCCTGAGGCGTCAAATTCGCCGATGGCTCCTTTGATTTTAGAACTGCCAATTTCAATGGCGACGATAGGGCGAGACATATATCTGAAATGTGTTTATGGATTATTATTCTGTTGGTTAGGGACGCTGTCTTCGGAGACGGCGGGGGCCTCCATGGTTTCGGGCGAGTCGAGTTCCTGTTCGAGTTCCTCGATGATTTTCACCGTGAGGTCCGGGAGTTTATTGTGGCGCCGGGAGGCCACGATTTGGCCGTCCCATTTGAGGGAAATAGTGTCGTAATGCTCCCAACCTTTAGCGGGGAGCACGCGGCGATAAAACGTCTGCAGGCGCTCGAGTTTCGAGTCGATATTAGACATTGCGCCGAGGTTGATGACGTGGCCGCGAATGGCGGGCACGAGGATGATGTTGAGGGAGTCCTCGGCGTTGATCATCGTGATGAGCTGCTCGAGGTCCTTGTTCGCGGCGAGGGCGTCGAGCAGGGGGAGCATGGACGTTGCGGGGCGCAGGGAGTCGAAGCGGCCGACGATTTGGGGCACGTCGATTCGATACTTGCTGGAGGCGCCGATGCGCTTGCCCTCGCGGTTGACGTAATAGCTTGTGTCATTGGACCATACGCGGGCTATGGGTTTGAGCGGGGTCACGCGCACGCGCAAATAATCATTTGACAGGCGCACCACTTCGGCGCTCTCAATCTTGTCCAAGCTGCTGAGCCAGGCCTGCATGCCGCTCAGGTTAATGTCCTCATAGGTAATGTTTTGGAGCGAATCCGGGAGCTTGGCAAAGAGTTCGGCGGTGATTTCCTCGGGGGTGACGAAGCGGTTGCTGTCAGGGTCAATGACCTCGACGAATCCGTGCTCCAAGCCCGCCACTTTTTGAGTGCGCGCGCTGAATCGGCTCCACCCCGTGGCCACTATCAGGTAGAGGCCCAAGATGATGCAGAGGAAGATGATTATGAGGTTGCGCTTACTCATTGACGGGCAGTTATTTAAGCGATTCTACGATTTCGGGCAGGAGGAGGTTGATGTCGCCGGCGCCGGCGGTGAGGAGCAGCTCCGGTTGCTCGGCTTTGATGCGCTCGAGGAGCTCCTCGCGGCTCACGATAGACTTTTCCGGGGCGGTCACGTCGCGGAGAATCAGCGCCGAGTCGACGCCCGAGATGGGCAGTTCGCGCGCCGGATAAATGGGGAGCAGGAGCACCTCGTCGGCCTGCGAGAGGGCGGCGGCAAACTCCGGAGCAAAGTCGCGCGTGCGGCTATAAAGATGCGGCTGGAAGGCCACAGTGAGCTTCTTGCCGGGATAGAGCTTGCGCACGGAATTGATTGAGGCGCGGAGCTCGTCGGGGTGATGTGCATAATCGTCAATCACCACGTGCTCAGGGGTTTTCAGCCAGAATTCGAAGCGACGTTTGGCGCCGAGGAATGAGGCCATGGCCTCGCGATAATGGGCGGGGTCAATGTCGGCATGATTGGCGAGATAGACGGCGCCACACGCGGCAATGGCATTGTCAATGTTGACTTCCACGGGGACTCCGAGGCTGATTCCCTTGATGGTGGCGCCCGAGGGGGTCACGAGGTCAAAGGTGATTTGGCCATTGCCGGCGTCGATGTTTTCGGCGTGGAAATCGCCTTCATTGGCGCCGTAGGTGTAGACGGTCACACCCTCGGCAGGACGCGGTTTGAGTTTCAAGCCGGAGTGGATGAGCAGGAATCCGTCGGGGCGGATGAGCTCGGTGAAATGGGCAAAACTTTCCAAGTAAGCCTCCTCGGTGCCGTAAATGTCGAGGTGGTCGGGGTCAGTGGAGGTAATGACGGCCACGTAGGGCTGCAGGTGATGGAATGAGCGATCATATTCGTCGGCTTCGACCACGGCAAAGGGGCTGTCGGCGCGCAGCAGATAGTTCGTGCCGTAATTTCGGAGCACCCCGCCGAGGAAGGCGTTTGAGCCGACGCCGCTCACTTCGAGGAGGTGGGCAGCCATGGAGCTGGTGGTGGTTTTTCCGTGGGTGCCGGCAAAGCAGAGGGCTTTGAGCTGGCGGGTCACCTGGCCGAGCACGGCAGCGCGCTTGACGGGGTTGAAGCCGTTGGCGCGAAACCATTGCAGACCACGGTGGCTCTCGGGGATGGCCGGGGTATAGACCACCATGGTGTTCTCCGGATTACGGAAATCGGAGGGAATCAGCGCGGGGTCGTCGTCAAAGTCGATGTGGACGCCCTCGTTGACCAAGGCGTCGGTCAGGTCGGTGCGCGTGCGGTCATATCCGGCCACACGGCAGCCGCGATTCAGGAAATAGCGTTCCAGGGCGGCCATACCGATTCCGCCGGCCCCGACGAAGTATATATTCTTCTTATTTTCCATTAGTTGCGAGTTCTATGATTTTATCGACGATTTTTTCGTCGGCCTCGGGGAGGCCCATTTTGAGGGCTTCGGAGGCAATGTGGTTACGTTCTTTTTCGTCGCGCAGCAGGGCGAGGATTTCGTCGGTGAGCTTTTCGTCGGCGTCGGCGTCGAGAATCATGCGTGCGGCTCCGCGACAGGCCAAGGCTTCGGCGTTTTTGCGCTGATGGTCCTCGGCCACGTTGGGCGACGGCACAAGGATGGCGGGTTTGCCAAGCAGGGTGAGCTCGGAGATGGTGCAAGCGCCGGCGCGGGCCACCACGAGGTCGGCGGCGCGATAGGCCACGGCCATGTCGGAGATGAAGGCGGAGATTTTCACTCCCTCCTTGCCCTTGGCAAGCTGCTCATAGTCAGCAATGTAGAGCTTGCCGGTCTGCCAAAGGAGCTGGGCGCCCTCGGCCAAGATTGCGGGGAGCGATTTGGCCATGGCGCGATTGATGGTGCGGGCGCCTAAGGAGCCTCCCACGGCCAAAATCAGCGGCTTTTTGGGGTCAAATCCGAGCGATTTTTTCGCCTCCTCGCGGCTGAGTGTACATTCGGTCAGGGCGGCGCGCACGGGGTTGCCCGTCAGGGTGATACGGTCGGCCGGGAAGAAGCGCTCCATCCCTTCGTAGGCGCAGCAAATGGCGGCGGCCTTTTCGGCTAAGAGCTTGTTCGTCACCCCGGCATAAGAGTTTTGCTCCTGAATCAGCGTGGGCACTCCGGCGCGCTGCGCGGCCTTGAGCACGGGGCCCGAGGCATAGCCGCCGACTCCGATAGCCACGTCAGGCTTGAACTTGCGCACAATCTTGCGGGCCATCATCATTGACTTGCCTAACTTCCAGAGCACCTTGACGTTGCGCAGGAGGTTTTTGCGGTCAAATCCGGCCACGGGAAGGCCGATGATGGGATAACCGGCCTCGGGCACGCGCTCCATCTCCATGCGGCCTAAGGCGCCGACATATTGGATTTCACAGTCAGGGAAGCGCCGCCGAAGGGCGTTGCAGATTGAAAGTGCGGGAAAGATGTGTCCGCCGGTCCCGCCGCCGCTTATCAGGAATTTCATGATCTGTTAGAATTGAGTGGGGTTTTCGGCTCGGAGCTCCTCGGGGAGGGCTTCGGCCTCAGCTTTGAGTTGGGTGGAGCTTGCGTTTTTGCTGCGCACGCTGTAGCGGCTGACGCTCAGCATCACGCCGAAGGCAATGCTCGTGACTAAAATGGAGGTTCCGCCCTTGGAAAACAGGGGCAGAGGCTGGCCCGACACGGGGAAGGCCCCGGTGACGATGGCCATGTGGAAGAGGGCCTGGACGGTGATGAGCACGGCGCAGCCCGTGACGAGGAAGGCCGCATACATCATGTTGCATCGACGCGCAATCATGTAGGCGCGGGCCAAGAGCCAGAGGTAGAGCACCATGACGCCGATGCCGCCGAAGATGAAGCCCAAGTCCTCGATGATGATGGCATAAATATAGTCGGAAAACGCCAAGGGGAGGCGCGACGTTTCACGCGAATTGCCGGGGAATACACCCACCAAGCCGCCGTTGGCCTGAGCCATGTAGGAGCGCATTTCCTGGAGGTTGGAGGCGTTGATTCCCTGCTCGTATTTGGGCACGTCGGTGTTGAAGAACTGCTTGATGCGGTTGCTCCAGGTGTCGTCCTCCATGCGGCTTGTGGCGGAGCTTCCGGCGGCCTCGGGGATTTCATATTTATTGCCGCGGGAGTCTTCGAGGGTGGTGACCACTTCGGTCCTTTCGGCGGCGTTTTTTGACATGATGATTTTCACCATTCCGGCCATTCCGGCAAACACGGCAAACACGGCGATGATGATTCCGAATTTGCGCCACTCTAATGCGCCCAAAAGGAGCATGGAGCAGCATATGGCGATGAGAATCAGCGTGTTAGTCAATCCTTGGGTGAATAGCAGTCCGGACATGAAGAGAGTGGCGATGACGGCCCACATCAGGCCGTTATTGCGCTTGGTTTCGTCCTTTTTGAGCTGTGTGCGACCCAAAATCAGCGCCAAGACCAACACGGCCGAGAGCTTGATGAACTCCGCGGGCTGGAGCGACATGAACCCGAGGTTGACGGCACGTTTGGCGCCGTTGACCACCTGGCCGAAGAGCATCACCCAGATCATGGCTATGGAGCTGAGAATGAACAGCCCCCACGTGATCGGCTTGAAGTTGCGATAATGGATTTTTGAGACGCCATACATCAGCAGTAGACCGAGGAGGAGGAAGCCGACGTGGCGCACTAACGGGGAGTAGAGGCCCTGCTTGGCAATCTCAAACGACGAGGCCGAGTAGAGCTCGATGATTGAGAGCACGACGATGCAGCCGTAGACGCCCCAGATGTGGGTGTCCGGCGGATTCACCGGGGTTGCTACCGGCTGAGGCGCGGCGGCAGAGGTTTGCGGTTCGGAGTTTTCTTTACGATACATTTTTCGAGGTGAGTGGGTTTATTTGAGAGAGTTAACGGCTTGTTTGAACTTGTTTCCGCGGTCCACGTAGGAAGTGAAGAGGTCAAAGCTGGCGCAGCAGGGGCTCAGGAGCACGGTGTCGCCCGCGGAGCTGAGTCGGCGGCAGGCGGCAATGGCGTCGGCCAAGGAGTCAGTGGAGACAATTTCCGGCACCTGACCGCTGAAAAACTCCATAATCTTCTCATTATGCAGGCCCATGGCCACGATGGCTTTGACCTTCGATTGAACCAGGGGGAGGATTTCCGAGTAGTCATTGCCCTTGTCCTTGCCGCCGAGAATGAGGACGGTGGACTTTGACTGCGGCATGCTCTCTAAGGCATACCAGCAGGAGTTGACGTTCGTGGCCTTGGAGTCGTTGATCCAGCGCACGCCGTCAATCTCGGCCACGGGTTCTAAGCGGTGAGGCACGCCCTCAAAGTCGCCCAATGCGCGGGCAATGTCCTCGTTTTTCACCCCGCAGAGCTTGGCGCTCAGGCCCGCAGCCATGGAGTTATAGAGGTTATGGAGGCCATTGAGGGCGAGGTCGGCGCGGGGCATTTTCAGCGGGGCGTTTTCGGCGCCGATAATCAGGTCATTTTCCGCGTCGATATAGGCGGCGGTGTTCTCCTCCTGATGCTCGGCAAAGGGGAGGAAGCGGGCCTCGGAAGTGACGTTTTCGAGCTGGCGGCGAATCACGGGGTCATCCTGCCAGTAGATGAACGCGTCTTCCGGGGTCATGTTTCTGATTATGCGGAACTTAGCGTCGATGTAATTCTGCATCTCATAGTCGTAACGGTCCATATGGTCCGGCGTGATGTTGAGAATCATGGCCACGTTGGCGCGGAAGTCATACATGTTTTCGAGCTGGAAGGAGGAGAGCTCCACGACGTAGACCTCATGCGGCTCGCGGGCCACTTGCAGGGCCAAGGAGCGGCCGACGTTTCCGGCCACGGAGGCGTCGATGCCGCCGGCGCGGAGAATGTGGCAGGTGAGCTCCGTGGTGGTGGTTTTGCCGTTGCTGCCGGTGATGCAGACCATTTTGGCGTCGGTGTAACGCCCGGCGAATTCGATTTCGGAGATTATGGGTGTGCCTTGCTCGGCGAGTTTGACAATCAGGGGTGCCGTCGGGGGGATGCCGGGGCTTTTGATCACCTCCGAGGCATTGAGAATCAGCGCCTCCGTGTGGCCGCCCTCTTCAAAGGCGATACCCTCGGCGCGCAGGGTTGCGGCATGGGCCTCGTTGAGGGTGCCGCTGTCGCTGAGGAACACGTCAAAACCTTTGTCCTTGGCTAAGATTGCGGCACCCACGCCGCTTTCGCCGCCACCGAGAATTACGATACGCTGTTTCATTTATCTGATTTTGAGGGTAATAAACGTTAATGCCGCCAAGAGGATGGAGATGATCCAAAAGCGGATGGTGATTTTGGCCTCGTGGATGCCGTTGACGGGCTTGTTCCAGACCACGTTGGCCGCGGGGTCAGCGTTTTTCTGGAAATGATGGTGAATCGGGGCCATTTTAAAGATGCGCTGGCCGGTGCCGGTGCGCTTCTTGGTGATCTTGAACCAGAAGGTTTGGAGCATCACGGAGAAATCCTCCACGAAGAAGATGCCGCAGAGCAGCGGAATCAGCAGCTCCTTGCGAATCAGGATGGCAAACACGGCGATGATGCCGCCGAGGGTCAGCGAGCCGGTGTCGCCCATGAAGACCTGCGCCGGGAAGGCGTTATACCAGAGGAAGCCGATCAGGGCGCCGATGAAGGCGGCCATGTAGACCACCAATTCCTCGCTCCCGGGGATGTACATGATGTCCAAATAGGAGGAATAGATGATGCTGCTGCCGAGATAGGCCATGATCAAGAGCGCCACGCCGATAATGGCGCTGACGCCCGTGGCCAGGCCGTCGATGCCGTCGGTGAGGTTCGCGCCATTGCTGGTGGCCGTCACCACGCAGACCACCACGACCACAAACAGCACCCAGCCCATGGTTTTGCCCGTCTGTTCCGAGCCCATCCATTTGGTGAACCAGCTATAGTCGAGGTTATGATTTTTGACGAAGGGGATGGTCGTCTGCGGGGCTTTGATGTCGGCTCCGGCGGTGACCTTTTCGGTGGCGCTTGCAGAGCTGACGGTTTGCACGGTCTGCACCGAGGGAGCAACCTCTTGGCGCATGGTGATGGCGGGCGAGAAGGTCATGGTGAGGCCCACGATGAGGCCGATGCCCACCTGACCGACGATTTTGTATTTCCCGGCCATGCCGTCCTTGTTGTGGCGCTTGATTTTCAGGTAGTCGTCGGCAAATCCGAGGGCGCCGAGCCAAATCGTGGCCACGACCATCAGGAGCATGTAGACGTTGCAGAGGTTGCCGATGAGCAGCGTGGGCAGCAGGATGGAGATGATAATGATGATGCCGCCCATGGTGGGGGTGCCTTGCTTTTTGGTCTGGCCGTCGAGGCCGAGATTGCGCACGATTTCGCCTAACTGCGCCAATTGCAGGCGGTTAATGATGTGACGACCGATGATGGTGGCGCAGAGCAGGGCGATGACAAACGCCGTCACCGAGCGCACGGTGACGTAGCCGGCCAGTCGGGCAAACGTCGGCCCGGCAAGTCCTAAATCGCTGAAAAGATAGTAGAGCATCTCCCGGGGTTATTCTTGGTTAAGGGCTGCGGCGGCCTCTTCGCGGTCGTCGAAATGATGTTTCACTCCGTGGATTTCCTGGTAGTCCTCGTGGCCCTTGCCGGCAATGAGGATCACGTCGCCCGGCTCGGCGATGGCGGCGGCGTGGCGAATGGCCTCGCGGCGGTCCACGATGACCTCGGCGCGCGGGCGGGTCTCGTCGGTTAGTCCGGCCTCCATGTCGGCAAGGATTGCGCGGGGCTCCTCGGTGCGGGGATTGTCGGAGGTGAGGATGACTAAGTCGCTGAGTTTCACGGCTTCGGCGGCCATGATGGGGCGCTTGCCCTTGTCGCGGTCGCCGCCGGCG
>CAZLMV010000051.1:0-12490 GCA_964560625.1 uncultured Bacteroides sp.
CACACCCACTGCACCCCGGGCTCTGGCTTGGCATCGTCGGTAATGGCCATTCTGAACGGAGTGGACATTCTTGTCACCAACATCTGGTGGGTGGGCGGCGACTCGGCTGCGCCTGACATTGAGCTTATCTACGTCTTCGCCAAGAAGTTAGGCGTGGAAGTTGAGGCCAACATGGAGGCCGTCGGCAAGATTCGCAATGCCCTGTTTGACGTGCGCAAGAACCTCGCCGCCTTCGACTTGCAGAAGGACCACTTCCCCCGCCCCTTCAACCCGCTGGATCCCAACGATCTGCCCGCAGAAATCGACGCCCTCTTCGACTCGGCCATCGTCGCTGCAAAGGCCGGCAACGAGCCCGAACTCCTCGCCCTCTGCCATCAGATTGAGGATTATTTCGGCTTCCCCAAGCCCAACGAACTGGTGCGCGAGGCCGAAGTGCCCGGCGGCATGTACTCCAACATGGTGGCCCAGCTTAAGCAGCTCGGCGCCAGCGACTTGCTTGACGACGCCATGCGCCTCATTCCGAAGGTGCGCCGCGACGCCGGCCTGATTCCGTTGGTGACCCCCACCTCACAAATTGTTGGCTCCCAGGCCGTTTCCCTCGCCTTGGACCGCAAAAACGGCAAGCCCGACTACTCGACGCCCTCCATGCAGTTCACCTCACTGGTCAAGGGCGAATATGGCCACACCCCCGTGCCCGTAGATCCCGCGTTCCGCGAAAAAATCACCGGCTCGCCAGAAGAAAAGGCCTACGACACCTCTAAATATAAGGAGCCGCAAAACCCCACCCTCGACGAATTTGGCGGCGTGAAACTCGCCGTAAACCCCGAAGAGGAGCTGCTGTTGGCCCTGCTCCCCAACGTGGCCAACGGATTCCTCAAAAAGCGTCGCTCCGAGGAATATCAGGCCGCACAAGCCGCCCTCGCCGCCGAAGCCGAGGCTAAGCGCTTAGCCGAAGAAGCCGCAAAACCGAAGCCCGAACCGATCACCGGCGAGGTGCTCCAGGCCCCCATGGGCGGCACCATCATCTCCGTCAATGTCAAGCCCGGCGACCATGTCAAGCCCGGCGACCTCCTCTTGGTTTATGAAGCCATGAAGATGGAAAATGAAGTGGAAGCCGAAAGTGACGCCGTGGTGAAGCGCGTGTTCGTTGAGCCCGGCCAAGTGGTTGGCCTCGAAGCTAATTTGATTGAATTTGAGAATTAAATTAGCCGCCATAATCATTGGAATTATCTGTTTGGCAGGGTGTCGGAAAGATCCGGCGCCCGGCCAAACTCTTACCGTCAGCATCGAGCCGCAGCGCTGGCTCTTAGAGCAGATTGTCGGCGACCATTTTGACGTCCGCGCCCTCTTGGGCAAAGGCGCCAACCCGGAGAGCTATGACCCGACGTTTAACGACCTTGCCTCCCTTGAGTCAAGCCGCGCCTACCTCACCATCGGCAACCTCGCCTTTGAAGACGCTCTGACCGAAAAACTCCGCGCCAACAATCCGAATCTGCAAATTTTCTGCTCGTCTGACTCCCTGACCCTGCTCCATGCCACTCATGGCGACCACGACCATGGCGCCGACCCTCACGTCTGGAGCTCGCCCCGCAATATGAAGCAAATGGCCCGCAATATGCTCGCGGCCGTCTCCGCCCTTGACCCCGCCAATGCCGCCGACTATCAGGCCAATTTCTCGCGCCTGAGCCTCCGCTTAGACTCCGTCGACGCCGCCTGCGACTCGATTTTAGCCCCGGTCAGCGGCGCCACTTTCGTGGTCTGGCACCCCTCACTGAGCTATTTTGCCCACGATTACGGCCTCAATCAGCTCTCCTTAGGCAGCGAAGGCAAGGAACACAGCGTCAGCAACACCAAAGCCCTCATAGACCAAATGAAGGACTCCGGCGCCCGAGTGTTTCTGATGCAGAAAGATTTCGACGCCTCGCAAGCGCAGGTGATTTCCCGCGAGGTCCAAACCTCCATAATTGACCCGATGAACTATGACTGGGACAAAGAAATGCTCCACACCGCTCGAAGCATCGCCGCTAATTAAGGTCACTGACGTCAGCATGGAGCATAACGGCAAGCGAGTGCTCTCCGACGTCAACCTGACCATCAACCGCGGCGACTTCTATGCCATTACCGGGCCCAATGGCGGCGGCAAAACAACCCTGATGCGCATAATTCTCGGGCTGGTGAGACCCACCCGCGGGAGCGTCCAAATCCTCGCGCCCGACCTCCGCATTGGCTATCTGCCGCAAAAATCGCGCGTCGATTCCCGCTTCCCCATCTCCGTCAACGAAGTTATCAGCTCCGGACTCCTCGCAATCCCCGGCCTCAGCAAAGACGAGCGCCGACAGCGCACCGAGGAAATGCTCGCCTTGGTCGGACTCACTGACCACCAATCAAAGGCCTTTGGCGCCCTCAGCGGCGGGCAGCAGCAACGCGCCCTCTTGGCCCGAGCAATCATCTCCCGCCCGCAACTTTTAGTGCTCGACGAGCCGCTAAGCTACGTCGACAAGCACTTCGAACAAAAAATCTACGAAATAATCAGCCGCTTGGCCCAAGAAACCACAATCCTCTTGGTAAGCCACGAAATGTCGGCCATCTCACGCATGGCCAATCATCACCTCCTAATCGACCGCACCGCCTCAGTCCTGGAGCCGACGGTATAAGTCCAGATAACGCGCGGCGGTGGTGGCCACGCTGAAATGCTCCCGCACGAAGTCCACGCCCTCGGTGGCAGCCCGCTTCTGAGCGTCTAACCAATTAGCCAGCAAAGATTTAATCGCCGGCACTAAGGAGCCGACATTTTCCGACTCAAAGGGGAAGCCCAATCGGCCTCCGTCAATGATTTCCATCGGTCCGGGCAGGTCTACGCTCACAATCGGCAGCCCCGCGGCCATAGCCTCAGCGGCCACTAATCCGAACCCTTCCTGGCGCGAGGGAAGCACGAAAACGTCAAAGTCAGCCAAACGCTGATAAATCTCATCGCGACTCAGCGCCCCGAGGAATTTCACGCGCGACGCCACTCCCGAATCGGCCGCCAAACGCTTCATGGCGTCCAAATCAGCGCCGTCGCCTATGAGCGTCAGCGTCATTTCCGGCAGCTCCGCCATGGCCTGAATGAGCAAATCTTGACCCTTGACAGCCACGTCCATGCGGCCCACGCAGACCAAATTCAGAGGCTTATCCGTCAGGGCGCGACGGCGAATATCATCCACTCTGACGCCATTCATAATCACCTCCGCCGCAACTCCACAGCGCGCCCGCAAATCCTCAGCCACAGCCTCGGAAATGGCGGCCACGGGAGTCTGAGCCTGACAGCCGCGAAGCTCAATCCCGGTGGTGTGAACCGTCTGAACAACCTTCCGCCGCAGCCACGGCAGCATCACGTTCACCCCATTTTCATTATGAACATGGATCACGTCAGGACCCATCGCCATCACCGCCAAATTAGCCTTAACTAACGGCAGCGGATTGCGGCTCCCGGCGCGGCGTCCGCTCTGGATAATACGAATTTGCGGGTCAAAACGACTCAGCATTTCCGCCTCGGAGCCCGCGTTGATAATCAACACGGAGACCTCATGGCCCGCGCGAACTTGCTCGTTGGCAATGTCGATCAGCAGGTTTTCGAGGCCGCCGGTCTTGAGGGTGAAGATGACGTGGAGGATTTTCATACCGGATGTCGTTTCTGCTGGAGCAAGATTCCGCCAAGAACCATGCCCAATATCAGCAATGAATACTGCATGCCGTTAAGCCCGGCAAAACCGCCCACGCCAAGCAGTTCAAAGCCCACCAACAGACAGAGATAAAAGTTGGAATACCTGAATTTGCGAATATAAAAGTAGACGCCTATATAAAAGAGCATCTGCACGAATAGTCCGATATAACCCACGTCCAAAATGGTCTGAATTTCCGTCACTTCCACGCCCGTGGCCGTCTCCTCCGAATTGGAAATGTCGGAATAATACTGGTTTTCAATCTGGAAAATCGGGTTGGTGGTCTTTTCGCGATTAAGGAAACCGAAACCAATCCATTGGCGGTCAAGATCATAGAGCAACTCAACCTTAGGAATAATCTGGGCCACGCGACCGCTGCCAAAGTCGCCCACCTCCTCCTTACTCGTCGGATTGTCCAACATGGCAAAAGAGTCTATGTTCTTGGCCAAACGAAGATGATCGCCCGTGGCGCGGTCAACGAAATAGAGCGCACCAAGGCCCAAAATGGCTATGCCTATGTACTTATAAATCTGCTTGACACTGGGGCGGAACAAAACTATGCACCCCACCAAGGCAAACAGCAGCGAATTTGTTCGACACGAAATCAGACACAGCACAAAAATCACCCACCAATACCACTGCAGGCGCATCCACTTGTAATTCAGCGGAATAATCATGAGCAGCAGCCAGTAGAGCCCCGGAGGATAATGACGCGTAAGGCCCCGATTGAAAATAATGGGGTGAGTAAACGTCGACTCGCCCCAGGAGGAGGAGCCGGGAGTCAACACGAACCCCGTGAGCAAGAAAGTGTCGATGACAAAAAATATGCAGATAACTAAAGCATGGAGAATCACCACGCGGATCAACTCACGGAACTCAAATTCTCGGTCGGCAAAGGTGACTAAGGGGATGTAGAAGCTGATAATCAGCAGATAATAGCGAATCATGGAGATCTGATTCCGCATAGGTTCTACTGACGTGAATGCCAAGGCGAAAAGCACGGCGAAATAAGCCAACATGGCCAGGGTGACCTTCCAGACCATTTTATTCCGCCGATAAATCAGCAGTCCGATAATCGCCACGGGGAAAGCGAAATCACACGCCTTAATCGGGTAAGAATAAGTCAGAAAGCCCGAGCCCGTGCAGAGAATTATCAGCTCCACAAGGAAGAAATAACGATTTTTCTTCCACTGCATAAAAAGCATTATCCCGGCCACTAAGAGCGCGGGATAAAACTTCAACCCGGCCAACGACAAACAAAACAGATAGCCCGTAACCCACCACCATTGCTTGGCGGGGGCCGTGAAAAACGGGGCTTTCTCCGTTTGCTTGACTGCGGCCTCAGCGGTCATTTTTTAGCCTTCTTGATGATATTTTTCAGGGCAATAATAATGGGCGGGATGCAGAGGCCGATGATGGCGAAGAACGCCAAAATCATCTTCTTGGAGGCCGATTTGTCCTCATTGAGCGAGTAAGCCTCGTCGACAATCGCACCCTTAGGCATGGTGTTGCTCATCATGATGGCCACTTCTTCCTGCTTTTGCAGAAGGAACAGGTAGATTTCCTCCTGAATGGTCTGGTCACGCATCTTGGCGCGATAGCCTAATTCCTGAGTGGGGAGAGTGTTGACCGACTTCGACGCCTCATTATAGACGCGACGATATTCCTGGGTCATCTGCTCGCTCTTGCTGACGGCCGACTCAAGGGTGGCTATCAGATTGGCGCGCAGGCTCTTAATCTGGTCATTTATGCGCACCATCGAGGGGTTGTCAGCCTTGGCCGACTGCTCCATGCGCAGCTTTGACATCACGGCCGAGTTATAGGCTTCGATTTGCGACGACAGCAGCGGGTCCGACGTTTGCTGCGGAATCAGCGAGTCGTCCGTGGCGCTCTTGCGCACTAAGTTGAGCGTCACCTTGGCAAGCTGAGTCTCCACTTGCTGCTCGGCTAAGGCCTGCTCGGCGTCAATCATTCGCTTATAGATCACTTCGCCGTCTTTTTCAAGCTGAGTGATGCCCTCATGGGTCTTATACTTGGCAAGGTTTGTCTCCGTAGAGTCTAATTCCTGGCGCATCATCACGAGGCGATCCTTCAGGAAGTCAGCCGTGACGGCCGTCTTGTTGAGGTGGTCCTGCAGGCCGCGCTCGTTGTATTTTTCAATCAAAGTGTTGAGCACATCGGCCGCATAGGGCGTATTGTCCGTGACCATCTGCATGCTGATTATCTGCGAGCGCTTGGTCACCAAGGCAATGTTCAGCTCGTCGCGAAGGTCCTCTGCGGCGTTGTCGTAATTATTTACGGTAATGATGTTATCATATTTGCGACCCTTGATGAAATTCTCAGTAGGTTCGATGGAGAATTTGCCGTAAGGAAGGTCAGCAACTAACGGCAGCGTGACATCGTTGGCCTTGTAAATGGTTTTGCCGCGGGCTTCGACCTTGACGTCAGCTTCGCCTGACTTGCCGACGTTGACATAGAAGGTCAGGCCGGTGCGCAGCGTGTCCATGCCAATCTCCGGCGCAGGAACCACGTCGATGGGAAAATCCGGATAGATGAGCGTAGTCATCAGCGGGCCGCCGTCGTTAAAGTGGCGGATGTTGAGTCCCAGGGTGCCGACCACATTCTTCAGCACCGAGTGAGATGTCAGCAATTCCACTTCATCCTCGGCGCTGGCGTTGCCGCCAAGCATTGCCGCTACGCCGCTCAATCCGCCGGCCGACATCACCGAGCTCAGTGCATCGTTTTCCGTCAGGATAATGTTAGCCTTGACTTCATATTGCGGGCGCATGGTCTTGGTAAAAAGGTAGCCGACAATCAGACAGCAAACCACGGAAATCACAAACCAATACCACTTGCTGAGATACGTCTTCAGGATTCCCTTAACGTCAATGAGTTCTGAATTCTGTTCTTCCATGGCGCTTTATCTAAGGAGTGAAATGGCAAGGGAGGCAATCACGGAGGCGGCGCTGACAATCACCGAAGTCATCGACAGGCGATACTGGCGGTCAGAATCCACGCGCGCATTGGCCTGCTTGACGGTGTTGGGCTCGACGTAGACCACGTCGTTTTGCCGCAGATAGAAATAAGGAGACTGCAAGGCCTCAGCCTTATTGAGATCAAGGCGGTGGGCCACTCGCTTGCCGTCTTCTTCGCGAATAATCATCACATTGTTGCGCTCTCCATAGGCCGTCAGGTCGCCGGCCTGAGCCAACGCGTCAAGAACCGAGTAACGCTCCGAGTTGACAACAAACAGACCCGGGCGATTCACTTCGCCAAGCACATTGACATGGAAGTTGGTGAGCTCTACGGTCACGATCGGGTCAACAACCTTCTCACCAATCTTTTCGGTCAGATAGTCCGTCAACCCCTGAAGGGTCATGCCGGCAACGTGAATCTTGCCCAACACGGGGAAATTGATAAATCCTTCCTGATTGACCACATAAGGCTGCAGCGTGAGGTTCGCCTTGCGGTTGGTGATCACGAAACTCTCCTTGATTTGGCTGGAGCCGAAATTGAAGTCGCGCTGACGCGGATGCTGGTAAGGCACGGTGTAAGCTTCGACGGCCACGGGGTCTTCGGCCGACACATTGATGAGCAATTCATCGTCAGGCACAATCTTGACGTTGAATTCACCGACGGGTATATTGTAACTCTCGACGTCAATATCCTTAAAATAAGGAAGTTGAGTCTTACCGGACGTACACCCTACCATGGTGAATGACAGGGCGGCCAAGCCGATAATTAAGTTTTTGAGTCTCATTCGTGAGTGGTGATTAGTTTTTTGGGTGGTAAAGTCTTTTAATTGGATAACGCAGCGGCCGGGAGATTTATTGCACATGGCGGCAATTTTTGAAGCATCTCTTTGCAGGAAAGTCCGCTGCGGGGGTGGCGCCACTCGGGCATCAGTTCGGCCATCGGCTCGAGGACGAATTGCCGCAGAAGCATCCGCGGGTGTGGCACGGTCAGTTCCGTCGTCTCTACGGTCAGGTCACCATAGCTTATCAGGTCGAGGTCAATCTCCCGGTCCTGATAGCCTCCGGAGGCGTCCCGGTGAGCCCCGGCGGGAGCAATTTCGCGTTCGATATATTTCAGGCGGGCAAGTAGTTGCGTCGGGCTTAGCTCGGTGTCCAAGTTGACGCCGACATTCATGAATTCCTCCTCTGAGTCGTAGCCCCAAGGCGCGGAAAGCACCGGCGCCGAAACCGCCTTGACCTCGCCAACATTGTCCAAAAGGTCAACCGCGCGCGCAATGTTTGCCGTGCGGTTGCCTTGATTGGAGCCTATGTTGATATGTGCGATCAAATCGAGCGTGAAACTTCTACTTCCTCGAATCCTTCAATGAGGTCGCCCTCCTGCAGGTCGTTATATCCGGCAATGCTCAAGCCGCAGTCATAGCCGGAGAGCACTTCCTTGGCGTCGTCCTTGAAGCGTTTGAGCGAGCCGAGTTCGCCGGTGTAGCGCACGATGCCGTCGCGAATCAGGCGCACCTTGCAGCCGCGTTTGATCTTGCCGTCGCGCACAATGGCGCCGGCAATCGTGCCAACCTTGCTGATATGGTAGGTTTGGAGCACTTCGGCCGTGCCGATAACTTCCTCCTTGATTTCCGGAGCAAGCATGCCGGCCATGGCGTCCTTAACTTCCTCAATGGCTTGATAGATAACCGAGTAGAGGCGAATGTCGACGCCTTCGCGTTCGGCCGACTTGCGCGCGGCCTGACTGGGACGCACCTGGAAGCCGATGATGATAGCGTCAGATGCGGCAGCGAGGTCCACGTCGCTCTCAGAAATGGCGCCGACAGCCTTATGGATAACGTTAACCTGGATTTCCTCGGTTGAGAGCTTAAGCAGCGAGTCGGAAAGTGCCTCGATGGAACCGTCCACGTCGCCCTTGACGATTATGTTGAGTTCCTGGAAGTTACCGATGGCGCGACGGCGACCGATGTCTTCAAGGGTGATCATCTTGTGGGTGCGGGCGCTCTGTTCGCGCTGCAGCTGCTCGCGCTTGGTGGCGATTTCGCGTGCTTCCTGTTCGGAGTCCATCACGTTAAACGTGTCGCCGGCAGTGGGCGCGCCGTTCAGGCCGAGAATCAGCACCGGAGTGGCCGGGCCGGCTTCCTTAACGCGCTGATTGCGTTCGTTGAACATCGCCTTAACCTTACCGTAATGGGTGCCGGCAAGGATGATGTCGCCCACGCGCAGAGTGCCGTTCTGGACAAGCACCGTGGCCACGTAGCCGCGACCTTTGTCGAGCGACGATTCGATGATTGAACCGACGGCATTACGGTTAGGATTGGCCTTAAGTTCCAGCATTTCAGCCTCAAGGAGCACTTTTTCCATCAGCTCTTCGACGCCGATGCCCTTCTTGGCCGAGATTTCCTGGCTCTGATATTTGCCGCCCCAGTCTTCAACCAAGTAGTTCATCTGCGAGAGCTCTTCCTTGATCTTGTCAGGGTTAGCGTGCGGCTTATCTATCTTATTGATGGCGAAGACGATAGGCACACCGGCTGCGGCAGCGTGGTTAATAGCCTCAACCGTCTGCGGCATCACGGCGTCGTCGGCCGCCACGATGATGATACAAAGGTCCGTAACCTTGGCGCCGCGCGCACGCATGGCCGTGAAGGCTTCGTGGCCGGGAGTGTCAAGGAACGTGATGTGGCGTCCATCCTGGAGCGTAACGTTGTAGGCACCAATGTGTTGGGTAATGCCACCGGCCTCACCGGCAATCACGTTGGCCTGGCGGATATAGTCAAGGAGCGAAGTCTTACCGTGGTCCACGTGGCCCATCACCGTTACGATCGGCGGGCGCGGAACCAAGTCTTCTTCATTGTCAGCCTCCTGAGTCACGGCCTCGCTGACCTCGGTGGAGATATATTCGGTTTCGAAGCCGAATTCCTCGGCCACGATGTTAATAGTCTCTGCGTCAAGGCGTTGGTTAATGCTGACCATTACGCCCATCTGCATGCACGTGGCAATGACATTATTGATGGGCACGTTCATCATCGAAGCCAAATCGTTGGCCGTCACGAACTCCGTCAGCTTGAGGATTTTGCTTTCGGCCTGCTGCTGTTCGGCGCGCTCTTGCTCGCGGTTGGCAAAGGCTTCGCGCTTTTCTTTACGCCACTTGGCGCCGGTCTTCTGGCCCTTGGAGCCTTTTGAAGTCAGGCGCGCAAGCACTTCCTTAACCTGGCGCTGCACGTCCTCCTCGCTCACTTCGGGCTGCTGGCTCTGGCGTTCGCGCTGCTTGCGGTTGCGCTCGTTGGAGCCGCCTTGGCCGCCGCGACGGCCGCCTTGGTTGCCACCTTGATTGTTGGAGTTATCATTGCGCTTGCCGCCGCCGTTGGAGTTGCCGCGACCGTTGGAGCCCTGCTCCTTGGTCACGTCCACCTTTTCGCCGGCGCCGATGCGCTTGCGTTTTTTGCGCTCGCCGGCGCCACCACCTTGGGCAGCAGCTATTTTGCGACGCTCTTCTTTGGATTTCTTTTTGGGGCGAGTCGATTGGTCGATGGCCGAAAGGTCAATCTTATCAAGCACCTTAAATTGGGGTGCGCGATCCTTAAGCTCCTCTGAGGTGTGCAGGCGGAACACTTCCGGCTCTGCAGGCTTCTCCTCTTTGGGCTTTTCGGGTTCTGCAGCCTTCACTTCCGGCTTCACTTCTGCCATCGGCTCCGGTTTTGCTTCGGTTTTCGGCTCAGCTTTCACCTCGGGCATCGGCTCAACCTTCACCTCGGGCTTCGCTGCGGGTTTCACCTCAACTTTGGCTTCGGGCTTTGCCTCAGCTTTCACTTCGGGCTTCGGCTCAGCCTTCACTTCTGCTTTCGGTTCAGGTTTTGCCTCGGATTTGGGTTCAGGTTTGGCCACAGGCTCCGGCTTCGGCTCAGCTTTTGCCTCTGTTTTCACTTCGGGCTTTGGATCGGCCTTCACTTCCGGCTTCGGCTCAGTCTTCTCCTGGGCCTTCGGCTCGGGTTTTACCTCGACTTTGGGCTCGGGCTTGGTTTCTGCCTTCGGTTCCGGCTTCACCTCAGGCTTCGGTTCGGGTTTGGGTTCGGCGATAGGCTTACCGGTGGCTAAGTCAATCTTGCCCAATACTTTAGGACCTGACTGAGTCTTATCGCCATCGGCGGCCTGCGCGCTCTCTCCCGACTCCGCCTTGGGGGCGGCAGCCTTGGCCTGGAAGGAGTAATCCTTGCCATTGCCAAACTCCTTAATCAAGAGTTCACACGCATGCTCATCTACTTTCGCATTGAGGTTCTTCTCATCAACCTCAATGCCTTTTTTGCGCAAGAACTCGGCAACCGTAGGAACGCCCACGTTGAGCTCGCTTGCGACTTTGCTTAATTTATATTTCGCCATCTACTGCTGTTAAAATATTGTTGATTAAGGAGTTTATGCTTCTGTTAATTAAATCTGAGGCTCTTCTTCGTCATCGGCCTCGGCGGTTTCTGCTTCGGCTTCGTCAATGAGGGTCTCCTCTTCTTCATCGTCATCGTCGGCAGCCTTGTCGTCGTCGCCGTCGTAGTAGAACTCTTCGCGGAGCACTTCCATTACGTGGTCAACGGTCTCGGCCTCCAAGTCAGCCTGATCAATGAGGATTTCCTTCGGCGTTTCGAGAACGGCGCGCGCCGTCTTCAAGCCCATGTTCTTCAGAGCGTCGATCACCCACTGATCAATCGTGCCCTCAGAGCTTTCGCCTTCGCGAGGTGCAAATTCGTCGAGAACCACGTCGTCAACGTAATTGTCAGTTTCGCGATAAACGTCGATTTCGAAGCCGGTCAACTTATTGGCCAACTTGATGTTAGCGCCGTTGCGACCAATGGCCAAGCTAACCTGGTCAGGCGAGAGGAACACTTCGGCGAGCTTCTTTTCTTCGTCTATGCGCACGCTGCTCACCTTGGCGGGGCTCAGAGCGCGCTGAATCAGCAGCGAAATGTTTGACGACCACTGAATTACGTCGATATTTTCATTTCGCAGCTCGCGCACGATGCCATGAATGCGCGAACCCTTCACGCCGACGCAAGCGCCAACCGGGTCAATGCGGTCATCATAGCTCTCCACGGCAATCTTGGCGCGCTCACCCGGGATGCGGGCCACGGCGCGAATATTGATCAAACCATCGTGAATTTCAGGCACTTCCAACTCAAACAAGGCACGCAGGAACTGCTCGCTCACACGGCTCACGGTGATTTTCGGATTGTTGTTCTTATTGTCAACCTTGGCGATGACCACTCGGACCATTTCGCCCTTGCGGAAGAAGTCGCCGGGAATGCACTCCGACTTCGGCAGCAGCAACTCGTTCTTCTCATCATCCATCAGCAAGATTTCCTTGCTCCAGGTCTGATAAACTTCGGCGGTCACTAATTCGCCCTCTAATTCCTTGAATTTCGTATAGATAGCCTCCTTCTGCAGGTCCAAAATCTTGGCCTGAAGAGTCTGGCGCAAGGTCAGGATGGCGCGGCGTCCAAAGTCAGCAAACACGATTTCCTTCGTGTGCTCCTCGCCAATCTCGGCGTCGGGGTCATTGTCGGCGCGGGCGTCGCTCAGCGAGATCTGAAGGTGAGGATTCGTCACTTCGCCGTCGGCCACCACCTCCAAGTTTTGGAAAATCTGCACGTCGCCCTTATCCGGGTTCATGATTACGTCAAGGTTCTCGTCCGTGCCAAATTCCTTCTTGAGAACGCTGCGGAAACTCTCTTCTAAGACACTGATCATCGTGGCCTTATCGATGTGTTTATACTCCTTAAACTCATCGAAACGCTCCACCATATTAGTGTTTTCCGTTTTCTTTGCCATTTT
>CAZLMV010000052.1:0-12465 GCA_964560625.1 uncultured Bacteroides sp.
TTGAAATTTTTTTGTAACTTTGCGCCCACGTATTTGTAATTGATTTAGTGCAATGAAGAAAGTATTTTGTATTTTGGCGGCCGTTGTCGCATTTGGCATGGCTGCTTTTACGAGCTGCGGAAAGAAGGCGGCGTCTGCTGATGTGGCTGCTGCCGAGGCTGATTCCGTGCCCGTGGTTTATTACATCAAGGACATCACGCCCGAGAATATTATTAAGGTGTATGAAGCCTTGGGTCGTAAGGCCGAGGGGACGAACATCGGCATCAAGATCTCTACGGGCGAGTCTAACAAATCAAACCACTTAGACACGGCCCTGATTGCCGACTTTGTGCGCTTGGTGAACGGCACATTCATTGAATGTAACACCGCCTATGCGGGCAATCGCAACACCACGGAGGCTCATCTCAAGGCCGCCAAGGAGCATGGTTTTACCGACTTGGCCGGCATTGATATCTTGGATGCCGACGGCGAAATCGAAATCCCGGTTGTGGGCGGCAAGCACCTGACCAAGGATATCGTGGGTAAAAATATTGATAACTACGACTTTATCGTGGTGCTTTCCCACTTCAAGGGTCATCAGATGGGTGGCTTTGGCGGCGCGCTGAAAAACATTTCCATCGGCCTCGGTTCTTCGGCCGGCAAGGCTTATATCCACACGGCCGGCAAGACCGCGAATGTTGATTCCGTATGGGCCATTGAGACTGATCAGAAGGCCTTTATCGAGTCGATGGCTGAGGCCGCAAAGGCCGTGGTTGACTATACGGGCGACCGAATTCTCTACATCAACGTGGCTAATCGCCTGTCGGTGGACTGCGACTGCAACGGCAACCCCGAAGAGCCGAAGATGGGCGACTTGGGCGTGTTTGCCTCGCTCGACCCCGTGGCACTTGACCGCGCATGCGTCGACATGGTGATGAACTCTGACGATCCCGGCAAGGCTGACCTGATTGAGAGGATCAATTCGCGCTTGGGCACGGTGATTCTTGACCATGCTGAATCATTGGGCGTAGGCTCGCAGAAATATCGCCTCGTAACCATTGAAGAATAAGCATTTTATAACCCTTTTGGCGCTCCTTTCTGCCGTGACATCGGTTGCGGCGGAAAGGAGCGATTCCGTTTCGCGGCGCTTTGAGGAGATAGTCGTGACGGGGACGGCGGCGCCCGTGGCCCAGCGGATGTTGCCTTACACGGTCTCCGTTGTGGGTCAGGAGCGCATGGAGGCGTCGGGCGCAGACCGGGTGCTTTCGGTGCTGTCAGGGATGGTGCCGAGCATGTTTGTCACTGAGCGTTCGATTCTCGGCTTTGGCGTGAGCAGTTCAGGCGGCTCGGGGCATATTAAGATGCGTGGAGTGGGGGGCGACAGGGCCTCCGGAGTGCTGATGATGGTGGATGGTCAGCCGCAGTTTGCGGGGATTTACTCTCACCACGTGGCTGATTTCTACGGCAAAGAAAATGTGGAGCGCGTAGAGGTTCTGCGCGGTCCGGGGTCGGTGCTTTACGGCTCCAATGCTATGGCCGGGGCGGTGAATATCGTGACCAAAAATCCGGGCGAGAGAGGGGTGAAGACCACTCTGACGTCGCAGTATGGGTCATATAACACTTGGCTTTCCTCGCTGACTAACACGCTGAAATTCGGCAAGTTTTCCTCGTTGGTGTCGCTCTCCTATAACCGCACGGACGGCACTCAGAAGCATTTTGACTTCCGCCAGGCCGAGGGTTATGTCAAGTTGGGCTATGACCTGACGGCCCAGTGGCGGGCCACGGCGGACTACACGCTGATGAACCTCAGGGGCAATGACCCGATTTATCCGAAGCTTTCAGACCCGGAGTCAACCGACATTTATCGGCAGGACATCACTCGCGGCGAGGGGTCGCTGACCTTCTCAAATAATTACGGGCGCACCTCCGGCGCCGCGAGGGTTTATTATAGCTACGGGAATCACTTTGTGGACGATCCGCGGCATTTCCATAGCTTGGACGACAGATTGGGAGTGATTCTCTATCAGACGTTTAGGCCGTGGCGCGACGCGGGAATGACTGTTGGGTTTGACTTTGATACTTACTCGGGGCGGATTCCCGTGTCGGGCGGCAAGGAGCATCAGCCCGGGTCGCTGACCACCATTTCGCGCAAGTCGATTACTGAGTATTCGCCTTATCTGACCCTGTCGCAGCAGCTTTTCCGCGGGCTTCTGAACCTAAATGGGGGCCTGCGAATGGCCAACAGCGACAAGTTTCACACTCAGTGGGTGCCGCAGTTTGGTTTCTCGGTGAATCCCGGGCGGGGTTGGACGGTGAAAGGGAACTTGGCCATGGGCTATCGCAACCCGTCGTTTCGCGAACTTTACCTCTATAAATTTGCCAATCCGGACCTTGAACCGGAGCGGATGATGAACTATGAACTCTCTGTGGGCAAGCATTTTTCTCGCTTCCTGCAAGCGGAGCTGACGGCTTATTATTGCCGCGGGGCAAACATGATTCAGACCCTCGACATGAAGAACCAAAACACCGGCAAATTCATCAACAAAGGCTTGGAAATCAGTGCGAGGAGTCATCCCATTGACCCGCTCCACGTCTATTTCACCTATAGCTTTCTGCACACGTCGCTGAGCAACCTGACCGGGGCGCCGCGGCAGCAGTATTATATAGGCGTGGATTACCGGCCGCTGCGGCAGTTAGAGGTCGGAGCGGACCTCAAGGGCGTGGAGGGGCTTTATGTGGCTGATGATGTTGCTGAGCAGAGCTATGCGGTTTTGAATCTGAAAGTTACCTATAGTATTTGTCGGCAGGTCAGCGTGTTTGCTCGCTTGGAGAATCTGACCGATGCCCGATATGTGATTAATCGGGGATATGAGATGCCCGGGTTTACGATTTTGGGCGGCTTTCGGGTGACGCTCTGATAGTTTATACTAAGTCTAAATATCGTTAAAGATTGTGTAACATTTTTCCCGAGGGGCTCAAAGCGTTTAAATGAGGGAGTTTTGAGGCCGTGAGAGCAGGCGTAAGTGATTGTTTGTTTCACATTCTTGGAGGATTTAAAGCGCTGATTAACAATAGAATAGGTATAAAATTGTTAATAACTTTGTAAGTATCTGATTTTCAGCATTGTTAATAACTTTTACAAAATCCAAATTTTTTTTGCATTGTTTTTTCAGTTTTTTTGCGCGTAATTTGCATACGTCTAAAACCACCATTATCCAAACCCCTTCATAGATGGAAATTACCGTAAATGAGCAATGGGAGAAGTGTCTGCGAAAGTTTCAGGACAATCTTCCCCCCGAACAGTTTGACAGTTGGTTCAAGCCGATTGCCTTCTTGAAGTATGAGGACGACGAGCTGCATATCGGCGTGCCTTCGGACTTCTTCAAACAGCACTTGGAGACGCATTATTTGCGCCTCATCACACTGACGCTGCGCCATGTCTATGGCCCGGCGATTAAGCTCTTTTACCATTTCCAGGTGGTCAACAATCAGCCGGACACTTCGGTGGTTATGTCCGGATCGAATCAGTCGCCCGCCATTTCGAGTCGCGCTGCTGCCGCTAATCCTTTTGCGGGCACGCGCGAAACGGTGGAGCTCGATTCGCAGCTGAATCCGCGGTATAACTTTGCCAATTATTGCCAGGGCGAATGTAACCGCCTTGCGGCCACGATTGGTCAGGCTATATGCAAAAATCCGCTCACGCAGACCTATAATCCGCTCTTTATTTTCGGCCCTCCGGGAGTGGGCAAGACCCACCTTGCGCAGGCCATTGGCATCGGCATCAAGGAGTCAATGCCCTCGCGGAGAGTGCTTTACGTCACGGCACGCCTCTTTGAGAATCAATATACGGCGGCCAATGCCCGCGGCAAGATCAATGACTTCATCGTGTTCTATCAGGGCATTGACACTCTGATTATTGATGATATTCAGGACTTTATCGGCAAGCCGAAGACCCAGCAAACCTTCTTCCATATCTTCAATCATCTGCACCTCAATGGGCGGCAGCTGATTCTGACCTCCGACGTTTGCCCCTCGGAGATGGATAATATGGAGGAGCGCCTACTTTCGCGCTTCAAGTGGGGCATGACCTGTGAACTTTTCCGCCCGGACTACGACATGCGCGTGCGTTATCTTAAGCAGTTGGCGCGCCAGGAGGGCATTGAACTTACGGAGGA
Organism: uncultured Bacteroides sp.; assembly: GCA_964560625.1. Classification (GTDB taxonomy): domain Bacteria; phylum Bacteroidota; class Bacteroidia; order Bacteroidales; family Muribaculaceae; genus UBA3263. Next base: position 4,155 of record CAZLMV010000052.1, read on the forward strand.
GATCATCGACTATATCGCCGAAAACTGCACGGCATCGTTCCGCGAATTGGAGGGAATTATGGTGTCGATGGTAGGCCATGCCACGGCCTATGGCTGCGACATAGACCTCGAATTGGCTCGCTCGGTGCTCAAAAACGCCGTGAGAATCAAGCGCCACACCATCAATTTCGAGATGATTGCCGAGCAAGTGAGCAGTTACTACAAGATTGAGCCCGACGCGCTCTTTACCCCGAGTCGCCGCCGTGAGATCAACGATGCGCGCCAATTGGTGATGTACATGACCAAGAAGCTCACGCAGCTGCCGCTGACGGCTATCGGCGCGAGATTGAGCCGCACTCACGCCACGGTGCTCCACGCCGTGCGCAACATTGAAAATCGCTTGGCCACGGAGCCGCAACTGCGCGTGGACCTCACCGCAATTGAGTCAGCCTTGGCCAAATAAACCATGAAAACGATATGAAAATCAAACTGTTAGCCTTAGTCGCTTTAATGAGTGGAGTGGGGGCCTTTGCCGCCGATCCGATAGATCCGAATTTGGATGTCAGCAGCCGCGAAGACGGGATGCTGACATCGTCCATTTCACACGTGCGCTCACTGATGCGCGCCAACGGCCCGAAATTGCGCTTCAATCCGGCCATGGATGCCGACAGTTTCCCGGCATGGCAAGCGAAGATGAGCGACGCCATGACGCGGCTGATGAAACATCCTGATTATCAGCCGGCTGAGCCTAAGATGGTCAAGGAAGTGGCTCGTCCCGGCTATAAGCTTCAACGCTGGGAGACGTACCCGCTGCCGGAGGCAATGGTTGCGATTAACGTGCTGATTCCTGACGGCATTAGCGAGGAAAATCCCGCCAAGGGGGCAGTTATCTGCATTCCCGGCTTTGGTCAGACCAAGGAGCTGCTCAGCGGCGAGCAAGCCGGCAATTTTGACCTTTCCATGCCGCAGCCCGAGGGCGAACCCGCCAAGGCCGCGATGGCGCGCCATTTTGCCGACAAGGGGCTGATTGCCGTGGCTGTAGACAATGTTTCGGCCGGCGAGTTGAGCGACCATGGGAAGTTTGATTACTTGAACACGTCGCGCTACCTCTTGGAGCTTGGCTGGAGCTATTTGGGCCTCTGCTCATGGCAAAATCAGGTGGTTTTTGACTGGCTCAAAACCCGTAAGGACCTTGACCCGACCAAGATTATCATTAGCGGATTTTCGCTCGGCACCGAGCCTCTGATGGCCCTCGGGCTGATGAATCCTGACATTTATGCCTTTGTATATAATGATTTCCTATGCACCACGCGCGACCGCGTGCTTGCCATGACCGCGCCGGATGCTAACGGAAACCGCTATTTTCCGAATAATATCGAGCATCTGATTCCGGAATTTCTCACCGAGTTTGACTTCCCCGATATCGTTGCTGCATTGGCTCCGCGGCCGGTGATTTGCACTGAGGGGGGTCTGGACCGCGACTTCAACCTGATTCGCAAGGCATATGAATTGGCCGGTGCGCCTGAGAATTTTGAGGCTCATCATTATGCCATGTTTGCAGACGATAGCGTGCGCGTTCCGGTTACTGAGATTCCTGCCGGAATTGATCGCGACACGTTTTTTAAGCTCTGCAACGTGGATCCGCCGCATCACTATTTCAAGACGGAACACGTAATGCCCTGGGTGGATAAACTCTTCAGCAAGTGAAGCCACAAGAGATTGCCATAGAGGCATTTGACTATCCGCTGCCTCAGGAGCGCATAGCCTCACATCCGCTTGAGGAGCGCGACCGCTGCAAGCTATTGGTTTGTCGCGCCGACGGGCGGATTGAAGACCGCATTTTCCGCGAGCTACCCGAGCTTTTGCCCTCGAGGGCTCTGCTCGTTTATAACAATACGCGCGTGATTAACGCCCGCCTGCGTTTTGCTAAGGAGAGCGGCGCGCTGATTGAGATTTTCTGCTTGGAGCCGATTGTGCCGGTGGATTATGCGGTGAATTTTGCCTCTCAGGGGGCAGAAGGAGTTCAATGGCTCTGCTTTGTAGGCAACAGCAAGCGCTGGAAGTCCGGAGCGCTCCGTGGAGTGGTCACTTTGCCTTCGGGCGAGGAGATTATACTCAGCGCGGAGAGGGTTGAAAAGCGGGGCAATGCGTCGGTGGTGAAGCTGACCTGGACCGGGGCGGCTACGTTTGCCGAGGTGATTGCCGCAGCGGGCGAGTTACCGATTCCGCCTTACCTGAACCGACCGACGGAGAAGACGGATTTGCAGGATTATCAGACTGTTTTTTCGGCGATTGACGGCTCTGTGGCTGCTCCTACGGCGGGTTTGCACTTTACGCCTGAGCTGCTCGAGGAGCTTGACCGCGCGGGGATTCAGCGGCGCTCGCTGACGCTCCATGTGGGCGCAGGGACCTTTCAGCCGGTGAAATCTGACCTTATTGGCGACCACCCGATGCATTCGGAGTTTATCTCTGTTTCGCGCAGTTTGATTGAAGAATTGGCGCGGACGGAGCGCCCGGTTTATGCCGTGGGGACCACTTCGGTGCGCACGCTTGAGAGCCTTTATCATTTGGGTTGTCGCGCCGCTAAGGGGCTGAGTGTGGATGAGTTGCCGCAGTGGTATCCTTATGACGAGGAGCATCCGCGATTGAGTGTTCGCGAGGCCTTGGAGGCGCTTTTGGGCGCGTTTCAGGGGCCGCAATTTGTGGCTTCTACGCGGGTTATTATTGCTCCGGGATATGAGTATAAGGTCGTTAAGGGGATAATTACCAACTTCCATCAGCCGCGGTCCACGCTGCTGCTTTTGGTCAGCGCTTTCCTCGGCGGTAATCGCTGGGAGGAGGTTTATAGGCATGCATTGGCGGAGCCGGGGTATCGGTTTCTTAGCTATGGGGATGCTTGTTTGCTGGAGCGGGATTGAGGCTCCGCGCCGGGTTTATAATTCTTATAATTTGGCGCGCGCTGGGCACCCGGGGGCGGGTGCCCTCCCCAGTTATTTCGCGCGGGGGGCTTTAAACTTTAAACTTTAAACCTTAAACACGCCTGAAAAGGCGTAATTAGGGGCGCCAGAAGGAGGGGCTGAAGATGATGAGGATGGTGAAGATTTCGAGGCGGCCGGTGAGCATGAGGAAGGAGAGGACATATTGTGCGGCGGCGTTGAGCTGGAGGTAGTTGCAGCCGGCAATGGAGTCGGCGGTGGAGAGGGAGTTGTTGCCAATGGCTCCGAAGGCGGAGATGAAGGCCTCGTCCATGGGTATTCCGAAGAAGGTGAGTGCTAATCCGCCGGCAATGATCAGCAAGACGTAGATGCAAAGGAAGGCGACGACATTGTTGATGCGCTCCATGGGGATTGTGCGGCCGCTGACACGGACGGCGACGACGGAATTGGGGCGGAGGGTACGTTTGATTTCGTTTTTGAGAAATTTGAGCAGGTAGACCACGCGGTCAATCTTAGCGCCGCCGGAGGTGGATCCGGCGCAACCGCCTACGAGCATCAGAAGTAGGCCAATATAGAGCACGCTTGCGCCCCAGAGCTTGAAATTGGAGAGCATGAAGCCGGTGGAGGTGACGAGGCTGACGACCTGGAAAAGGGGGTCAATGGTGACGGATTGCCAGCCGGAGTAGGCGCCATTGAGGAGGATGCCGATGATGAAAAGGGCGGTGGCGGTCAGGATCAGCCGATAGTAGGTGATGAAGGTTTCATTGCCGATGACGGCGCGGTGTTGGCCCGTGGAGGCGCGATAAACAAGGGCGAAATTGACGCCGCCGAGGAACATGAAGAGGGTAATGACGACTTTGACGTAGACGGAATTGAAGATGTTGATGCCCTCGGAAGAGGTTGAGAATCCGCCGGTTGACATGGTCGACATGGCATGACAGGCGGCCTGGAAAGCGGTCATGGGTCCGGCCCAGAGGAGGAGGAAGAGGCAGAGGGTTAGGAGTCCGTAGACCATCCAGAGGCGTCGGGCGGTGGAGGAGATTCGGGGGCGGATTTTGTCGCCGGCAATTTTGTTTTGTTCGGCATTAAACATTTGCATTCCGCCGGCGGAATTGAGCATGGGCACCAACGCGAGGGTGAAAATGATGATTCCCAAGCCGCCAATCCACTGGGAGAGACATCGCCAAATATGGACTGCAAAGCTCAGATTATCAGTTGATTCCACGAGTGAGGCGCCGGTGGTGGTGAATCCGCTCATGGCCTCAAAAAAGGCGGCGGAGAAGCTCAGATGGGTCGACGGGGCGAGCATGTAAGGGATTTGGCCGAAGAGGGAGAAGACGACCCAGACGGAGGCGGTGAGCAGGGCGCTTTCGCGGCGACCCATGTCGCGGCTTGCTGGGCGTATGAGCTTGTAGGCGAGCCACCCGCAGAGGGCCGTGACGGCGGCGGAGATGCCGAAGGCGCGGGCGGCGCCGGGTTCGTGAGCAATGATGGCGACGATGGTGGGCACGAGCATGAATCCGGCCTCAAAAAGCACGAGGATGCCGAGGATGCGGATTACGGCGCCCCAGTTGAGGCTCACTATGAATCGGCGGGGCTTCATCAACTGAAAAGGCGTTCGAATTTATGGATTGCGCCATTGAGGCAGAATACGACAACGCGGTCGCCCGGCTCGATTTTGGTGTTGCCGTCCACGAGTCGGCCCACGCCGTCGCGTATGAGGCCGGCAATGGTCATGTCGTGGCTCAACTTGAGGTCGCGCACGGCGGCGCGGGTGATTTTTGCGCCGGGTTTGACTTCGAGTTCGGCCACCTCGGCGTCGGCCAAGGACATGACTTTGGAATTGTCGGCGTCGTTGTCGAGCATGAGCTGGAAAATGGCGCCGGCGGCAAGGAGTTTTTTGTTGATGATGGTGCCGATATTCAGGGCTTCGGCCTCGCCGATGTATTGGATGCTTTCTACTTCGGCAATGGTTTTGCGCACGCCTAACTCCTTGGCGGTGAGGCATCCGAGGATGTTAGTTTCGGAGCTTTCGCTCAAGGCTACGAAGGCGTCCATTCGCTCGATGTTTTCCTCCATGAGCAGTTCGTTGTCGCGCGGGTCGCCGCAGACCACGTCGACATCAGAAATCTTTTCGGCTAAGCGCTGACACATCTTGCGGTCAGTGTCAATGACCTTAATCTTATATCTGCCGCCCAATTCGGAGCATAGGCGCGAGGTGATTCGGTTTGCGCCCATGACCATGACACTGTGGATTTCCGTTTCGGTCTTGCCGCAGATTTGTCGGAGCTCGTCGACGTGGTCCGGGCGGGTCATGAAATAGACAATGTCGCCGGAGTTGATGACAGTGTCGCCGCCGGGGATAATCGTGTCATATCGGCGGCGGATGGCGGAGACGTGGAAGCTGTGTCCGCGCTTCGAGAATTCCTTGAGGTTCAGGCCGATAATTTCCGCATTTTCACGCAGTTTGACGCCGATGAGTATGAGTTCGCCGCCCCACATTTCAAACCAGTGGCGCACCCAGGTGTGGGTCAGGGCGGTGCAGATTTCCTTGGCGGCTAAATCCTCGGGGTAGATGACGGAGTCGACGCCATGCTCCTTGAAAAAGCGGCGGTTGCTCTCCATCATATACTCGAAATTATCCACGCGGGCCACGGTTCGTTTTGCGCCCATGCCTTTGGCTATGATGCAGGCGGTGACGTTGTCGGTCTCGTAGGGGGTGACGGCCACGAAAAGGTCGCAATTGGCGGCGTCGGCGCGGCGCAGGGTGTCAAACGAGGTAGGGTGGCCGTTGATGGTCAGTAGGTTATATTTTGCGTCGAGATGGTCGAGCTTTTCGGCGTCGTTGTCAACGAGGACAATGTCTTGCTCCTCCTTGGAGAGGAGTGCGGCCAAGTGAGAGCCGACTTCGCCGGAGCCAACGATTACGATTCTCATTTGCGGAGGATTTCGAGGGCTTTTGCGGCGATGCTTTGGGCGTCGAGACCGCAATGATGATAAAGCTGGGCGGGCGTTCCCTGGGGGACGAAAGAGTCGGTGGGGAGGCCGAGGCGATGCACTTTTGAGGAGTCGAAGCCATGGTCGGCGAGCCATTCGCTGACGGCAGAGCCGAAGCCTCCGGCGCGAATACCGTCTTCCACGGTGATGATTTCCACTCCGCGGGTGGCGGCTTGGTGCATGAGTTCTTCGTCGAGGGGAGAGACGAAGACCATGTCGTAATGGCCGGCGTCAATGCCTTGATTAGTAAGGATTTCGCGGGCTTTTATGACCTCCTCGGCAATGGGGCCGACGGTGAGGAAGAGGAGGTCTTTGCCCTCGTTGAGGATGACGCCTTTGCCTAATGGCCACGGCTCAAAGGGGGGGGCGGCGATGGGTCCGCGGGCCGAGCCTCGGGGGTAGCGGATAGCCATGGGGCCGTCGAGGCGCTCGGCGGTAACCATCAGTCGCTGAAGCTGCTGGGCGGTTGAGGGGGCGGAGATTGCGATTCCGGCGATGGTGCGCAGATAGGCAATGTCGAGCGCGCCATGGTGGGTTGCGCCATCTTCGCCGACGAGGCCTGCGCGGTCAATGCAGAAGGTCACGGGGAGCGAGTTGAGGGCCACATCGTGGAAGATATGGTCGTAGGCGCGCTGGAGGAATGAGCTGTAAATGGCAACGTAGGGTTTGAGTCCATCCTTGGCCAATCCGCCGGCAAAAGTGACGGCATGGCCTTCGGAGATACCCACGTCAAACACTCGGTCGGGCATCTTCTCCTTGAGAAGGCTCATGGAGGTGCCGGAAAGCATTGCGGCGGTAATGCCGACGATGCGGGAGTCTGATTCAGCGAGAGTTACGAGGGTTTTGCCGAAGATGTCTTGCCACTTATCTGCGCCGGAGGAGGCGAGTCGTTCGCCGCTTTGGGGGTCAAATTTGCCGGGGGCATGCCAATTTGCGGGGTCGGCTTCGGCGGGCTGATAGCCATGGCCTTTGCGAGTGCGGAGATGGAGGAGTTTGGGTCCTTCCATGTCTTTGATGTCGCGCAGAATTTTGGCCACTTCCTTGACGTCGTTGCCGTCAAAGGGCCCGAAGTAGCGGATGTTGAGGCCTTCAAAGATGTTTTGCTGGCGCGAGAGGAGGGCTTTGATGCTATTGTTGAAACGCGTCAGAGGGCCGACGATTTTTTCGCTGACGAGGCCGATTTTCCGCAAAAACATGTAGGTTTTATAGCGGATGCGATTATATCGGGGGGAGACGTTGAGGCGGGAGAGGGAGCGGGAGAGCGCGCCGACGTTGTGGTCAATGCTCATCTCATTGTCGTTGAGGATGATAAGGACGTCGTCGCGGCTCTGGGCGAGGTTGTTGAGGCCTTCGAAGGCGAGTCCGCCGGAGATGGAGGCGTCGCCGATGACGGCCACTACATGGCGTTTGGGCGAGTCGCCGCGCAAGCGGGAGGCGACGCTCATGCCGTGGGCTGCCGAGATGGAGTTGGAGGCATGGCCTGCGGCGAAGGTGTCAAATTCGCTTTCGGCTGGGGTGGGGAATCCGCAGAGGCCTCCGTAGGTGCGATTTGTGGAGAAGAGTTCGCGTCGGCCGGTGAGGAGTTTGTGGGCATAGGCTTGGTGGCCTACGTCCCACACGATGCGGTCGTAGGGCGTATTATATATGTAATGGAGGGCGACGGTGAGGTCCACGGCGCCCATGCTCGAGGCGAAGTGGCCGGGATTGCGGCTGAGTTCGTCGATGAGCGTTTCGCGCAGCCGGGCGCAGACCTCCGGCAGCTGCTCAATGGAGAGCTGCCGCAGTTGCTCCGGGCTGTCGATGGGCCAGGAGGGTGCGGTGGGTTTATCCTTATCGGTCGCGCTTGCCATAATACTTTTTATATAACGGGACGAAGACGACTATCCCCGAGGCCACGATGGCAAAGAGGGTGAAGAAGTCGATGCGGGCAGATGTTAGAATCAGCGCCACTAAGGCTAACCATAGCAGCGCGATAAATATCAGCCGAACAATATCGCCGGTACGCAAATCTCTGAATCTGTGGGGATTACTTAAGGATTCCGTTGCGCTTGAAGACGCGTTCGATGGCTTCGAGGGCTCGCTCAACCTGCTCCTGAGTGTGGGTGGCCATCAGGGAGAAGCGGATGAGAGTGTCCTGAGGGGCGACGGCGGGCGACACGACGGGGTTCACGAAGATTCCTTCTTCAAAGAGCTCAGTGGTGACCTTAAAGGTCTTCATGTTGTCGCGGATGAAGAGGGGGATGATCGGGGTGGAGGTGTTGCCGATTTCGCAGCCCATTTGGCGGAAGCCGTCGAGGGCGAAGTTGGTGAGCTTCCAGAGTTGCTCCTGACGTTCGGGCTCGGACTCCATGATGTCGATGGCCTTGAGGGCGGCGGCGGTGGAGGCGGGGGTGATTGAG
>CAZLMV010000053.1:0-12170 GCA_964560625.1 uncultured Bacteroides sp.
TTACCGCAAAGTTACGCAAATTTACCCAAAAAAACAACTTTCTGCCGGCAAAAAATTTTTGAAAGTTGATTAAGGCTGTCGTCACTATCAATGTTCAAATAAGTCTTATAAAACTTATAAATTTTATTTTGTGAGCGCTGGGGCATCGCGCTTGGAAATGTCGGGGAAAAGTGTTATCTTTGCGGGAAAATTTGACTATGGAACAGAAGATTATCGTTGGAATTGGAGAGGTCCTGTGGGACTGTCTGCCCGCCGGACGCAAGCTCGGTGGGGCGCCCGCGAATTTTGCATACCATGCCTCGCAGCATGGCTTCAAAGGCTATGTGGTCAGCGCCGTCGGGCCCGATGAACTCGGCGCCGAGGCCCTCGCCATCTTTGCCGAAAAAGGACTTGACTTTGAAATTGCCGAGGTGCCCTTTCCCACGGGCACGGTCGACATCACCCTCGACGCGGCCGGAGTGCCGCAATATGATTTTGCCACTCCCGCGGCATGGGATAACATCCCTTTCACTCCGGAAATCAAGGAGTTAGCCGCGCGGTCGGCCGCCGTGTGCTTCGGCTCGTTGGCCCAGCGAAGCAAGACCTCGCGCGACACTATTCGTCGCTTTCTCAAGGACGTCCCCGCCTCGGCGCTTAAAGTTTTTGACATCAATTTGCGCCAGCATTACTATTCCCGCGAGCTCTTGGATGAGTCCATGGTGCTGTGTAACGTGCTGAAAATCAACGATGAGGAGTTGGAGGTGATTCGCGAGCTCTTCAAGCTCCCGGAGGAAGACGTCAAGACGCAATGTCGCGCCTTGGTGTGGAGCTACAATCTCAAGATGCTCATCCTAACCTGCGGAGTCAAAGGAAGTTACGTCTTCACCCCGGAGTGCGAATCATTCCTCCCCACGCCCGAAGTGGAGGTGGCCGATACCGTCGGCGCCGGCGACTCCTTTACCGCCTCATTCATCGCCTCGATTCTCCGCGGCAAATCCATTGCCGAGGCCCACGAAATTGCCACCAAAACCGCCGCTTTTGTATGCACCAATTTCGGCGCGATGCCCTCTTATTCGCCTGAACAATTCCTTTAATCCGCCCCTGATGAATAATTCGGTCAAAATAGAAGTTGAGTATCTCCACACGGCCAATTATGCGCTGTTTTATAACCGCATACCCATCTGTCAATCAGTCAATTTGACTAACCTCGCCGACGACGACGCCGTTGACGTCACCGTCAGCATCAGCGGCGAGTTTGTGGGCGATTTCACGTCGGCAGCCGTGGGGCGCATCAACCCCGGCGAGACCGTGCGCGTGGCCCCGGTGAGCGTCGTCCCGGATGCTGCCAAGCTCGCCGCCATCACCGAGCGGGTGTTGACTGAGTTTACCGTCACCGTGCGCGCCGCCGGCCAAGTGATTGGCGAGGCCACCTGTCCTCTCGAGCTGATGCCCTACGACCATTGGGTGGGCACAACCATGCTCCCGCAGACCGTCGCCTCTTTCATCACGCCCAATAATCCCGCCGTCGGCGCCCTGATTGTCAAGGCCGCCGCCCAACTCAAAAACCTGACAGGATCTTCTACCTTAAGCGGCTATCAATCAGGGAATACCAACACCGTGCGCATGCAGGTGGCCGCCGTGTTTGCCGCCCTCCATGAGCTTGGATTGGTCTATCGCGGCGTCCCCGCCAGCTTCGAGACCGTGGGCCAGCGCGTGGTCATGCCCGACCAGGTCATCGCCTCTAAAGTGGGCAACTGCTTGGAGCTCACCCTCTTAATGGCCTCCGTGCTCGAGGCTATCGGACTCAACACCTTGGTGATTTTCCAGGAAGGACACGCCTTTTTGGGTGTTTGGCTCGTTGACGATTGCCTCCCGTGCAGCGTCAGCGATGACCCCTCCTACATCGAGAAAAAATGCTCGCGCGGCATTGACGAAATGCTCGTCATCGAAGCCACGCGCCTCACTCAGGATAGCGTTTCCTTTGAGGAAGCCGTGAGTTGCGCCGAGCATAATCTCGCTAACCATAAGCTGTTTGAACTCTTTGTTGACGTCAAGCGCAGCCGCTTGGAGCGCGTCATGCCGCTGCCGTCGCGAATTGAGCAAAACGGCATCTGGACCTTTGTGACCGAGGGTTTGGAGCATGATTCTTGCACCCTCGACGTCAAGGAGCACGACCGATATGACCTCAACCATGTGGGCGACTCCGAGCGCGAGCTCACCAAGTTTGACATCTGGGAGCGCAAACTCCTCGATTTCTCCCTCCGAAACTCCCTGCTCAACCTCTCCATGCGCCGCCGCGCCATTCAGTTTATCTCCTTTGATATCAACATAATAGAGGATAATCTGCAGCGCGGAGTGGAGTATAACCTCCTCCCTAAGCCGAATGTGGAAATCCACCTCGACCCGGAGGAAAAATTGGTGCGCTCGAAGCTCTATGACGACCTTAGAGACTTGGTAATCACCGACATACGCCGCTGCACGCTCCACACCTATCAGACCGAGAACGAAACCAAGACCACGCTCAAACATATCCACCGCACGGCGCGCGCCTCGCTCGAAGAGACCGGCGCAAACTCGCTTTTCCTTGTGTTGGGCACTCTTCGGTGGTTCGAATCTGACCAGTCGGAGAAACCCCGCTATGCGCCGATTTTGCTCCTGCCCGTGGACCTTCTTTATAAGCGCGGCGGCTACTATTTGCGCACTCGCGATGAGGATATCACGCTGAATATCACCCTCATAGAGTTCCTGCGCCAGAATTATGACATCCCCATTCCCGGCCTCGATCCGCTGCCCACTGACCGCTCCGGGGTAGACGTCCCCATGATTTTTGCCCTGATTCGCGAGGCATTGAAGGAGAAAAAGCGCTGGGACGTCGAAGAGGAGTGCATTCTCGGCATCTTCTCTTTCAGCAAGTTCCTGATGTGGAACGACGTGCATAGCCATCGCGACGAGCTGAGCGAAAACGATATTATCAGCAGCCTTGTGGCAAACCGGCTGACTTGGAAACCAGCCGCTATGTCGCAAAGTCTCAAAGAGATAGACGGCAAGGTGGCGCCCATCAAGACGGCGGTGCCCGTGCCGGTTGATTCCTCGCAGATGGCCGCCGTGATTGAGGGCGGAAAGGGCCATTCCTTTATCCTCTACGGCCCGCCCGGAACAGGCAAGTCGCAGACCATTACCAATCTGATTGCCAACGCTTTATATCATGGGAAGCGAGTGCTCTTCGTGGCCGAAAAGATGGCCGCGCTGAGCGTGGTTCAGTCGCGTTTAGAGAAAATTGGCCTCGACCCGTTTTGCTTGGAATTGCACTCGAATAAATCCACCAAGCGACATCTCTTGGAGCAGTTGGAAAAGGCTCTGAATGTCAGCCATTTATCCAAACCTCGCGGGTTTGCAGCTATGTCTGACAAGCTCTTTGAGGCGCGCAAAAGTTTGATTGAATTTATTGATGCAGTTCATTTGCCGGACGCCGCCGATGGCCTCTCCGTTTATGACTGCATTTTGCGCTATGAGTCGATCAGCGTCGAGCCGATGGAGGGCTTCAAGTTTGAACCTAAAATCGACGAACTGCTTGTCTCTGAGGGCACTGCGGGCATTGAGACGCTACTCGGCTCGCGATTGCAGACGGTGATTAAGGTCACCGGGCAGCCGTCGGCCCACCCGCTGCTCGGAATGCAGGTCGACCCCGAAATGATAGCTGATAGTGAGGAGTTTACCGAGCGGATTCTTCGCGACGCCGAATTCCTTGAGGAGATTGCCGGGGAATTGACGACGCTCCGTGAGGCTAAAAAGCTGCGCGAAAGGATTTTATGCAATAATTCCGAGGCGATTTTTGAGCGCGACCCCAATGAGCTGAATCAGCAGTGGCGTTGCGCCAAGTCAAAATGGTTCCTCCCGCGCTATTTCGCCAAGAAGAAGTTTATCAATGAACTGAAGCAGTATAATCCCTATATAGTTGAGGCTGAGATAGATGGCTTGATTGAGGACCTGCGGGAATATGGCAAGCTCCATGCGCGAATCAAGCAGCTTCATGGGGTGTTAAATCGCTATGACTCAACGGAGTATGCTCTCGACGAGCTACCCAAGCCTTCGCTCATCAAGGATCTCTCCGTCAAGTTGCGTCGCTGGGGCGAAAACGCTTCGCGGATGCGTGATTGGTATCACTGGTCGGAACTTGCCAACGTGTTGCGTAGCAATGGCTTAGGCTGCGTCGTTGCGGCCTTTGAGTCGCGCGAGGTAGACCCAGCTACCATTTCGGATCCCTTCCTTAAAGCCCTGCTTCGGTATAAGATTGACCGGAAAATCAGCCGCGACAAAAAGCTGTTTTGCTTTGAAGGGATGGTTTTTGACGAGTGTGTGGCCTCCTATCGCTCCTTGGCCGAGCGCTTTCGGACGCTCACTCAGAAGGAGCTTTTTGCGCGTTTGGCCGCACAAATACCCTTTAGCAACGAGGAGGCCGAGACCGGCAGCGAGCTCAGCCGACTGCGTCGCTACATCAGCAACGGTGGCCGCGGAGTCTCCATGCGTGCGCTTCTTGACCGACTCCCGACGCTGATTCCGCGCCTTTGTCCGTGCATGCTCATGAGCCCCATGAGTGTGGCGCAATATATTGATTTAAAGGCAGAAAAGTTTGACCTCGTGGTCTTTGACGAGGCCTCGCAGATTCCCACCTCGGAGGCCGTCGGAGCCATTGCCCGCGGCAAGTCCGTCATAGTCGTGGGCGACCCCAAGCAGATGCCCCCCACGAGCTTCTTCTCGGCCGGAAGTGTCGAGGTTGAAGACTCCGCGATTGACGATATGGAGAGCATTTTGGAGGATTGCCGCACGCTCGATTTCCCCTCGCTGCAGCTTTCGTGGCACTATCGGTCGCGCCACGAAAGTCTTATCGCGTTCTCAAATATGGAGTATTACGACGGGTCACTCATCACCTTCCCGTCGGTCGACGACCGCACCTCGAAGGTCCATTTCGTCCCCGTCAAGGGCGTTTACGACAAGGGCGGACACCGCAGCAATCGCGTTGAGGCTCAGGCGATTGTGGCTGAGGTAGTGCGCCGCCTGCGTGACTCCAAGCTGCGAAAACAGAGCCTCGGAATCATCGCTTTCAGTGTGTCCCAGCAGTCGCTCATCGAGGATATTCTTCAGGATGCGCTCGAAGGCAGCGAGGAGCTCCGGGAAGCCGCGGCAAACATGCATGAGCCGATTTTCGTCAAGAATCTTGAAAACGTGCAGGGCGACGAGCGCGACGTCATTCTCTTCTCCATTGGCTATGGGCCAGACAAAAATGGCAAAATTTCCATGAATTTTGGACCGCTGAACAATGCCGGCGGCGAGCGCCGACTGAACGTGGCCGTCAGCCGCGCGCGCATGGAAATGTATGTGTTCTCCGCTCTGCGGGCGGCTGATATTGACCTCCAGCGCTCAAAGGCGCGAGGCGTTGAAGGTCTCAAACATTTCTTGGAATACGCTGAAACTCGGTCGCTTCCCATTGCCATGAATGCCCACAGCGCTGCCGGATCTACGGTAATTGCTGAGCAGATTGCCGCCGAATTGCGCCGCCATGGCTTCAATGTAGTGACCAACGTCGGCCGCTCGCAATTCCGCGTCGACATTGCCGTCGAGAAGGCTGACCAACCCGGAAACTACGTCTTGGGCATCCTCTTGGATGGCGAAGGTTATCGCGACACCCCCACCACTCGCGACCGCGAAATGGTCCAACCCTCCGTCCTCAAATCCCTCAACTGGACCCTCCTCCGCGTCTGGACCCTCGACTGGTTCCACTCCCCCGCCGCCGTCCTCTCCCGCATCCTCTCCCACCTCAACCATCAAGCCTAACCCGTATAACTCTTATAACTCTTATAAGACTTATAAGACTTATAAAACTTATAAGAATTATGATGGTTCTGCCCGTTGGCGAGGATGGATTAGAGGGTGGGGAGGAAGCGGGAGTGGATGAGGGAGATGGCGGCGGGGGCGGGGTGGACTTGGTCGGGGGCGTAGAATTTGTAGTCGCGGAGTTCGTCGATGAGGATTTCGTAGGCGGGGAAATAGGTGGCGCCGTGGAGGGAGTCGATAGCAAGCAGGAGGGTGGCTTTGCTGAGTTGGTTGCCGTGGAGGCCGTCGGCTTTGTGGCGGATGGGGCTCACGGTGAAGATGAATTTTTTGTCGGCAAAGCGTTCAATCAGCGGCTGCCAGGCGGCGACTATTTCGTCGATGCTGAGGCGGCGGCGAATGAATTCGCGGTCAGGTAGTTTGTGGCAATTGCACACCACTTCTCCCTGACGCTCAAAGACATAGGCCGTGCCGAAGGTGATGATGACGTGAGTGGCGCGGCGCAGGGCCTCGGCGCCCTCGGCCATGGAGCGGTTGATTTTTTCAATGGCTTCGGCGCGGGTGGGGGCTGCGAGGCGGGTGTGATGGTCCAAGGATCGCCAAAGTCCCTGAACTTCAATCAGTTCGTCTTCAGAGTAGCGGCGTCCTTCGGCGAGGTTGACGAGGGTTTTGGCCGCAGAGAGGGGATTGTAGACGTTGCCCGTGGGGTTTATGCAGACGTCAAGTCCGTCAACAGCAAGGAGTTGGCCCACTTCGGTGGTGAAGCATGAGCCGAGCATCAGCAGCGAGGGCGCCGGGGTCATAGCATCTTGTAATCAATGCTCAGCACCTGAAATTCCGTGCGGCGGTTAATCTGGTCGGCGGCGTCCTGGTCCTCGGGGCTGAGGGTTTCGATGAACTCGGGGGTGAGCTCCGTGCCTTCTTCGAATTGGGGATATTCGCGCGCGAGCTTTTTGGTGATGACCTTGGGGCGCGACTTGCCGTAGCCTTGCGGCTGGAGGCGGTCGGGCTCTATTCCTGCGGCTATCAGATAGTTAATCACTGAGTCGGCGCGGCGGCCCGAGAGCTTGAGGTTATACTCTTCGGTGCCCCAACGGTCAGTGTGTGAGGCCATTTCGATGGTGACGTTGGGGTTTTCGCGGAGGATTTTTACCATTTCGTCGAGGGCCTCTTTTGATTCGGGGCGGAGGGTTGCTTTGTCGAAGTCGTAGAAGATGTTTTCCACTACTACGGGCTTATTTATGGAGGCGAGGATGAAGTCGACGCCATATTCGGCGTCTTCTTCGGCGGTGTCGGATGTGAATTCCTGGCGCGCATTCAGGTAGCCTTTGGCGCCGGCGAGCATGGTGTAACTTACGCCGCGCTGTAGGGGGAATCGGAATGAGCCGTCGTCTTTGCCGATGGCTTTTTGGTTTGAGCCTTCGTTGCCCACGATGCGGATTATGGCGTTGGCCACGGGCTCTTCGTCGCGATCAAGGACCCATCCGCTGATCCAGATTTGGAGGTCGGGGAGCTCAAACGTGTAGATGTGGTCATAGCCGCGGGCGTCGCCGCGCGAGGAGGAGAAGAAGCCGCGCTCGCCGCCCGTGGGGTCAAAAGTGATGCCGAAATCGTCGCCGGCGCTGTTCATGGGGGAGCCCATATTTTCCACGCGCCAGCCGCCGGAGGGCATCATTTGTGCGCGAAAAAGGTCCAGACCGCCGAGGCCGGGGCGCCCGTCGGTGCTGAAATAGAGCAGCGAGTCGGTGCGCATGTAGGGAAACTGCTCGTTGCCGGGGGTGTTGATAAACTCGCCGAGGTTTTCGAGGGAGCCGGCGCGCTCCTTGAGGTTGATTCGCCAGAGGTCGTAGCCGCCCTGTCCGCCGGGCATGTCGCTGCTGAAGTAGAGCCAGTTGCCGTCGGGGCTCACGGCGGGGTGGCCGTAATTAGAAAGCGTATCTGCCGTAATTTCAAACTTTTGCGGGGCGCTCCAGGAGGCGTCGCTGCGCTGCGAGGTGAAGATTTCGACGGTGGTGCTCGAGTTTGGTTCGCGGCGCGCGCGGGTCAGGTACATGGTTTGGCCGTCGGGGGAGAAGGAGCAGATGCCTTCTTCGACCTCCGTGTTGAGCTCGCCTTCGGCGGATTCGGGCTTTTGCCATTGTCCCTGCTCGTTTTTCTTCATGACCCAGATGTCAGGCTTCTTGGTGCCGGTGATTTCGGAGCGATTGTCGCCCTTAACTTTCTCATTAGTAGTGGTGTAGAAGAGTTGGTCGCCATCAGCGCCGAGAAACATGGGAGCATAGTCCGAGCGGCGGGAATTGACCAATTTGTGCTGGCGCACCACGTAGCGCGTGGGCTGTTCGCGCAGTTGGCGGGCCTGTTCGGCGCCGGCGAGCCCGACCTTAGCCTCCTGATTATCAGGGGCAAGGGTCAGAAATTCCTTGTAGGCGTTAATTGCAGGGGCGTATTTTCCTTCGGCGTGGAGGCTCTGGGCCAAGCGGAGGGTGGCCGTGGAGTCTGCGGCTCCATAGCGGATGGCGTTTTGATAGGCAGCAGAGGCGCGTGCATCCTGGCCGAGGCGGCGGTAACATTCGGCCATTTTCAGGGCCACTTCGCCGCGCTGGAGCCGCTCTTCGCGCTTGGTTAACTTGTTGTAAATCTTGCGATAAGTGCGTGAGGCGTCGTAAAATTCGCCGCGCTGCATCTGCTCGTCGGCCACGGAGAGTTTGGCGCCGCCACATGCCGTGAGGCCGAGCAAAGCTATGATTATGATGAGAATTTTATTAGTCATGACGTATAATTAACGTTATTTATCGGTTCATATTGCGCAATTCTCTGATTTTTTCGTTATATTTGCACAAAACCATAAACAATAAACTATAAACCATAAACTATATGAAAGATGAAACTCCGGTATTGCTGCTGACCGGTTATCTCGGCAGCGGGAAGACAACTCTTCTCAATCATATTCTGACTAATCGTCAGGGCATACGCTTCGCGGTGATTGTCAACGACATTGGCGAGGTGAATATCGACGCGTCGCTGATTCAAAAGGGCGGCGTAGTGGGTCAGGGCGAGGGGTCAGACGACCTCGTGGCCTTGCAAAACGGGTGCATTTGCTGCTCGCTGAAGATGGATCTGATGAAGCAGCTTGCCGACATTATTGCTACGGGCAAGTTTGACTACATAGTTATCGAAGCGTCAGGCATTTGCGAGCCGGCGCCGATTGCGCAGTCCATCTGCACGATGCCTCAGCTTGGGGGCGAGTTCACGGAGCATGGCGTTCCGCGGCTTGACGCGATAGTGACGGTGGTGGATGCGCTGCGCATGGCCGCTGAGTTTGGCTGCGGCGAGAATTTGCAGACCGAGGAGTTTGATGATGACGACTTGGAGCGCTTGGTGATTGAGCAGATTGAGTTCTGCAACATCGTGATTCTCAATAAGATCTCTGAGGTTTCGGCTGAGGAGGCTCGGCGGGTGCGCAAAGTGGTTCGTGCGCTGCAGCCTAAGGCTGAGATCATAGAGTGCGACTATGCTGACGTGGATTTGCAGCGGATTTTGAATACTCATCTCTTTGATTTTGAGAAGGTTGCGACTTCGGCTGCCTGGGTTCAGGAGCTCGAGGGGCACCATCATGACGAAGAGGAGGATGAGCATGAGCACCATCATCATGACCATGAGCATGAGCACGAGCATCATGACCATGAGCATCATCATGAGCATGGGGAGCATTGCACTTGCGGGCATTGCCATGAGCATGGACATGACCATGTGGAAGAGTTTGGTATACAGACGTTTGTGTATTATCGTCGCCCGGGGTTTGACTTGAATAAGTTTGACCGGTGGGTGTCGCAGGAGTGGCCTGCAAACGTGATTCGCTGCAAGGGAGTGGTTTATTTCACTCAGAATCCGGACATGAGTTACCTTTTTGAGCAGGCCGGTCCGCAGAAGCAGCTTAAGGAGGCGGGATATTGGTTTGCTACGGCTCCGGCAGAGGAGTTGGAGCAGTTCATGGCTCGCGATCCGCAGCTTCGTCGCGACTGGGATGCCGAGTATGGCGACCGCATGGTGAAGTTAGTCTTCATCGGCCAAGGGCTTGATAAGGAGGCAATTAGCGCCGAATTAGACAAGTTATAATTCTTATAACTCTTATAAATCTTATAAGAATTATAAAACTTAGAGATATTATCATAAAAAAAGAGCGGCAAATTTGCCGCTCTTTTTTTATGGGGATGGGGTTGGATTATTTTACGAGGGTTTTTACGCCGTTGATGATGTAGAGGCCCTTGCCGGCTTTGGCAACTTTGCGGCCCTGGAGGTCGTAGATACCGGCCACCTTGGCGGTAGCGTTGATTTCTTCGATGCCGTCGGGAACTTCTTCACCAGCGGTTTCAACTTTGATCTTCCAGCAGTTAGCGTTGGCGAAGTACTGGCCACCAGCGTTCCAAGAGTCTACGATGTAGCCCCAAGCGCCGTTGTCGCGGCAGAGGTAGGTAGCGTTGCCGTCAGGATCGGTAGATTGGAGGTGGGCAATGTTCTTGGTGTTCTTGAGGTAGTTGGGAGCGTCTTCGTCGTCGAGGTCGTAGCCGAGAACGTCACCGTAGGTGTCAACGATTTCCTGAGTGGCTTCGTTGAAGTTTACGTTCTGGATTTCGGTAGCGTTAGCGTTGAAAGAGAAGATAGCGGCGAGGTTAACGTCGGTGGTGAGAGCCCAAGTCATAACGTTAGCGTCAACGTGGTTCATGAAGGTGTCTTCTTCGTCGTCAGCTTCCCAGCCGAGTTCGTCGATCATGTATTCTTCGAGACCTTCCCAGTTGCCGTGCTGACGGATGTAGTTTTCGCCGTTCTTCAGACGGTAGCCGTTGCCGGCCCATTCCATGGTCCATTTGCAGAAGTCGTCAGCTTCGAGTACGCAGGTAACAGCGGGGTAGAGGACGTCTTCGAGAGAGCCGTCGTACTTGATTTGGCCGGCGCCGTCGGCAGAGAGGTAAGCGTTACCAACGTTTTCGTCTTCGCCATCTTCAACGGCAGACCAGTCGCGGATAGCGAGCATCTGCTGGAGGGTGATGACGGTGCCGTCGCCGGCGAGGGCGATAGCGCGGAGGTATTGAGCTTCCATGTCCATTTCGATCTGAGCTTCCCAGGTGTCAACGTCTTCCTGAGTGCTAACGGCAGAAGCGTCAACGCTCATGTTGTTGATAGAGGCGATGATAGCGTCGAGTTTATCGGACTTGTCGCCGTAGAGTTCGGGAAGGTTAGAGAGGGTAGCGAGGCGGCTGAGGGTAGCTTCCTTAGACTTTTCGAGGAGGTCGGTAACCTGCTTGCGGTAAACTTCAGCAACGTGTTCCTTGTATTCTTCGATAGCCTTTTTAACGGTTTCAACGTCTTCAACTTTTTCTACC
This sequence comes from uncultured Bacteroides sp., assembly GCA_964560625.1. Classification (GTDB taxonomy): domain Bacteria; phylum Bacteroidota; class Bacteroidia; order Bacteroidales; family Muribaculaceae; genus UBA3263. Next base: position 11,190 of record CAZLMV010000053.1, read on the forward strand.
TTGAAGAGAGAACCGTTGTTGATCATAACGTTGTCGTTAGAACCGGGGTTGAGGGGGTTCCAGGTGCGGTCTACACCAACGAAGCCATATTTGAGCTTCACGGGCTGTTCAACCATTACGGGTTCGCCGTCGGCGTCGAATACGGGGTTGCCGTCTTCGTCAACTTCCTGTACTTCTTCGGTTTCGTCGGGTGAGTCAACTTCGTAGTTGTAGGTAACGTAGTTGTTCATGTCAAGACAGCTGTTGGGGTTAACGACCTGGTCGTTTTCGTCAGCTACCTTGTTGGCGTTAGAGAGGGCGAAGGCGTCGGTAGAGAATTCTTCGTCTTCGAAGCCAACGTTGTCCATCTGGTCCTGGGTGAGTTTGATCACGTAGTAGATACCCTTGCCGGATTCAGAGAAAGACATTGAGGGGCGGCCGTTAACTTTTTCGGCGTTCTTTTTGATGGCGCCACCGATCACAGCGTTGTGGATGTACACGCCATTTTTCACGGTCTTAGCCTTTTCGAACCACCAATAGATGGTGCGCTTGTCCATACACTGGTCCATAGCAGAGAAAGCGGTCCAGAACTTGTTGTCAACTTCAGCGAGGCCCATGAAGGGGAAGTCCATGATGTTGGGGGTGGGTTCACCGTCGGCGAGGAATTCGGGGAGCCAGAAGGTAGAGCCACCGGCGTTGTCGTGGCCGACAACTTCGCCTTCGCCGTCAACGATGTCGCCGGCGGTGAGTTCGCCGTCCTGATAGTTAACGTAGTTCAGGCGAGCTGCGCGCATGTTTGAAATTTTGTAGTAGACGGGATTGTCAGCAGTAGAGACGGTGATACCGTTGATTTCTTCTGCATTGCCCATCTGAGTGCCGACTGCGAGGGCAGCCAAAGCAGCAAGAAGAGTAAATTTCTTCATGGGATAGAAATGATTGATTGTTAGGTAATTATGATGAATTATTAGATTCGTGAGTTTATATGATATGCGCAAATGTACG
>CAZLMV010000054.1:0-12147 GCA_964560625.1 uncultured Bacteroides sp.
GGGGAGCAGGCGGCCCGAGCCGTGGCCGAGGCAGTCGTGGAGGTCAGTGTGGAGGTTATCGGTTATGAATCCATAGTCGTCCAGCAGCTTGCGCGTGGGCTCGTCGATTACGAATTCTTCGGCAAAACCGTTGCCCTGAGCGGCAATGTCGTAAGCCTCGGTGATGTTTTCCAAAGTCACTGACTTGGAGCCATGGGCGGCGCGAATCCAGTTGGCATTGGGCAGGTTGATGCCGATGGGAGTGGCCGGATAGGAATCGCCGGCCAAGATTGCGGCGGTGATAACCTTGGCGCTGACGCCCTTCACTTCGGGCTTGCGGAAGCGCGGGTCAACGGGCGAGCGATCTTCAAACCACTGAGCGTTGGCCGAGATTTTTTCGGTGCGCTCGCTGGCCTTTTCGTTCTTGAAGTTGACGATGGATTCATACTGGCCGGTCATGCCTAAGGGGTCGCCATAGCTTTCAATGAAGCCATTGATGAAGTCGACGCTATCCTGCGTGTCCTCAACCCATTGGATCGAATAATCGTCGAAGGTTTTGAGCGAGCCGGTCTGATAGAACTCGATGAGTTTTTCGATGTAGGCTTTCTGGGCGTCAGATTCGGCATATTCGCTTGCCTTGGCAAGGAGATTGCAGATTTTTTCAATCTGAGGTCCGTAAACGCCGCCCACTTTGTAGACTTCCTCATAGATGGTTCCGTCCTCGCCTTTGACCAAGCGTGAGTTCAGGCCATAGCTGATGGGGGTCTCATCCTTGGGATCTTTGAGCTTATTATAATAGGCCTCAACTTCCTCCTGGGTGATTCCGCCGCCATAGAGATTGCAGGCAGAAGTGGCGATGAGGTCCACTCCGTCGGCCTGATTGACGCGCTTGGCCATGATTTCGGGGTTGAAAATCACTTCGGCCAATTCGTCAAAATTGGCGGGCTGAGCGTCGGCGGGGAGCTTGTTCACCTGCTCGGCGAGCCACTCGCGGCTGAATCCGGGAGTGAACTTGTCCATGCTGTAATGATGATGGATGCCGTTGGCAAACTCCACCTGCTTCAGGTAGGTTTCAAAGGCTTTGTAGTCATCCGAGTTCTTGTCGCCGGAATAGGTGGTGTAAATTCCTTCGAGCATGGAGCGGATGGGGAGGTTATATTTGCAGTTTTGGTCCCAGATGATGTCTCGGCCGGTCAGGGCGGCTTCATTCAGATAATAGATCAATTTTTTCTGATTGAGGCTCAGGGAGTCAAAGCCGGGCACGGTGTAGCGGAGCACTTCGATGTCGGCAAAGCGGTCAACATTGTAGTTGATCTCCGGGTCGGCCTCAGCGTGCTTTTGACAGCCGACGGCAGCGGCCGCAGCGCAGCAGAGAGCAAAAGGCATGGCAAATTTAAGTTTCATGGATAATTAATTGGGTGTATTTAAATTGGTAATGAGTTTATTCAACTTGGAGAATCAGTCCCTTGAGGTATTCGCCTTCGGGGTGATAGATATTGATGGGGTGGTCAGCGGGCTGAGTGAGCTGATGGAGGATGCGCACCTTGCGTCCGGTCTGGGCGGCGGCGGTGAACACGGCCAAGCGGAACTGCTCGCGGCTCACGGCCTGCGAGCAACTGAACGTGAAAAGCACTCCTCCCGGGGCAATCTGCTCAATGGCGCGCGCATTCAGGCGCCGATAACCTATCAGGGCATTTTTCAGCGCCGAGCGATGTTTGGCAAACGCCGGCGGGTCAAGGATGATGAGGTCATAGTCGCCTTTCTTAATCTCCGCCAAGTATTTAAAGGCGTCGACGGCAAAGGCCTGATGGCGCGCATCGCCCGGGAAATTGATTTCCACATTGGCGCGGGTCAGCTCTATGGCCTTGGCCGATGAATCAACCGAGTGAACCCGGTTGGCGCCGCCGCGCAGGGCATAGACGGAGAATCCGCCCGTGTAGCAAAACATGTTCAAGACGTTCTTTCCCTGGGCATAATGCTGGAGCAGGGCGCGATTATCGCGCTGGTCCACGAAGAAGCCGGTTTTTTGGCCTCGCAGCCAGTCAATGTTGAACTGCAAGCCGTTTTCCAAGGCTATGGCGCCGTCATAGTCACCTATAATATAAGCGTTCTGCGGGTCAAGGTGAGCCTTATAGGGCAGCGTCGTCTCCGATTTATAATAGACGTTGGCCACGGGCAATTCCGGCGTCTCCACTAATGCCTCGGCAATGATGTTGCGACAAAAGTGCATGCCCGGCGAATGAGCCTGCACCACGGCCGTGTTGCCATAGATGTCAATGACCAAGCCGGGGAGGAAGTCGCCCTCGCCGTGGACCAGTCGGTAGGCATTATTATCAGGGCGAATCAGTTTGAGGGTTTTGCGCAGATTGAAGGCGGCGCCGATGCGCTCGGCAAAAAACTCGCGGTCAATGGCGCGGCTGCGTCCGAATTCGAGGATGCGAACCACTATGCTGCCTATCTGATAATGGCCAATGCCGATGAGGCGACCGTCGGAGGAATGAACCTCTACGATGTCGCCCTCTTCAAGATTGGCGGGCTGGGAGGCTACGGCCCCGGAGAAAACCCAGGGATGGAAGCGCAGCAGCGACTCTTCCTTTCCGCGCTTAAGAGTAATTACCGGATAATTCATTTGAATAATCTGATGATGTCGTTCATATTGGCAAAGAGCATCAGGGCCAAAAGGAAATAGAACCCGATGGTCGAGGCCACTTCAATAACTTTCAGGGGCACCTTGCGGCGAATAATCATTTCAACGAAGAGGAAGAGGATGTGTCCGCCGTCAAGGCCCGGAATCGGGATGATGTTCATGAAGGCGAGGGCTATGGAGAGGAAGGCCGTCAGCGACCAGAACTGATACCAGTTCCAACGCTCGGGAAACATTCCGCCCAAGGCTCCGAAGCCGCCAAGGCTTTCGGCGCCGCGCTTGGTGAAGATTTGGCTCATGCCGCTGACATAGTCTTTCAGCGTGGTCGTGCCTAAGGTCCAGCCGCGGGGGAACGACTCAAAGAGTCCGTAATTTTTGGTGAACACGGGGTAAATCTCAGTGGGCGGAGTGAGCATGAATCCGAGTTTGCCGTCGGAGGTGGGGGTGGCCGTCAGGGTGATTTCCTTGCCGCCGCGAATCACTTTCAGCTGCGTCGTCTTCTCGCTGTAAGCCTTCAGTGCGGGGAAGAATTCGCTCAGTGAGGGGGTCAGGCTGTCGCCCACGGCAATGATTTTGTCGCCCGGCTCAAGTCCGGCCTTGGCGGCAGGCTCGCCGCGCACGATTTCGCTAACAACCACCGGCACGCGATACACGAAGAAGCCCTGATCGTCGTTCAGGTCCATCATGAAGTCCTTAGGCAGCTGAATATCAACGGTGTCCGTGCCATTGCGGAGCACGGTGACTGTCTTTGCCCCGGCCAATTTCATCATCACTCCCGGCTGATCGGCCTCCACTTCCTCGCCGTCGGCCTTCAGGGGTATATCGCCATTCTGGAAGCCTACTTTCAAGGCGGCGGGCACATAGTCCATGCCGGCGTAAGCGTCGCGGAACTTCACGGTCTTTTCGCCGTAGCTAAACGTCAGCCCGATGAAAATCACTATGGCTAAGAGGAAGTTGAAAATCACGCCGCCGGCCATCACTAAAAGCCGCTGCCACGCGGGTTTGCCATAGAAATCAGTCTCGGCGGGAGCCTTGGTCGTAACCTGCTCGGCGTCTTTGGTCTCGTCAACCATGCCGGCAATGGAGCAATAGCCGCCTAAGGGAATCCAGCCGATGCCATAGATGGTCTGTTTCCAGCCGGGCACTTTCTCGCCGGGGCCGTAAGACTTGCCCACTTTCCATGCTTTCAGGGGGTGGGGCTTCTCTTCCTTGTCCATCCATGTGCAGAGCTCTAATCGCCCCTGCTCGGGAATATAGCGGAGCAGCGAGAAGCGCGGATTGAAGAACAGGAAGAATTTTTCGACCTTGATGCCGAAAATGCGTGCAAAAATATAGTGGCCAAACTCATGGACTGTCACCAAAAGTGCCAGTGCCATAATGAGTTGAAGGGCTTTCATTAAAAATACTGCCATAAAGCGGAAATTAAATTAGTTCGGCGGCTATGCGGCGCGCCTCAGTGTTGGTTTCAATATAATCGTCAAGCGAGGGGGTGGGGATGAACTTACATCGCTCAACCGTCTGCATGATAAGGGGATAAATGTCAGTAAAGCGGATTTGCCCGCGGCGGAACGCTTCGTTGACAATCTCGTTGGCGGCATTGACCACGCAAGCCGTGTTTCCGCCGCGATTGAGAGAGTAGGGCGCAAGGGTCAGACAGGGGAATTTGTCGGTGTCAGGCGCCTCAAAGGTCATTTGCGCGTAGTCCTCCAAGCGCAGGGGGCGTTCGCCGGTGGGGCGGCGCGTGGTGCCCGTAAGTGCGTAGCTGATAGGAAGATGCATGTCGGGAACGCCTAATTGGGCCTTGACGGCGCCGTCGGCAAACTCCACCATGGAGTGGATGATGCTCTGCGGGTGAACCACCGCCTCAATCCTCTCCGGCTCTATGCCGAAGAGCCAGCGCGCCTCAATGATTTCAAAGGCTTTGTTGAGCATCGTGGCCGAGTCGATGGTGATTTTTGCGCCCATGTCCCAGTTGGGGTGGCGCAGAGCCTCGGCGGCGGTCACCGTGGCCAATTTCTCCTTCTCCATTTTGCGGAAGGGGCCGCCGGAGGCCGTGATGATCAGCTTTTTGACGGCCGCGGAATCCTCGCCTTGGAGGCACTGATAGATTGCCGAATGTTCGGAATCCACGGGAATCACCCGCGAGTCGGAATCTTTCAGCAGGCGCGTCACCAACTCGCCGGCCACGACCAAAGTTTCCTTATTTGCCAGTGCAATTTCTTTGCCGGCGCGGATGGCGCGAAGGGTGGGGAGCAGCCCGGAATAGCCCACGGTGGCCGTCACGACCATGTCCGTGTCGGCCGATTCCATGGCGTCGGCAATCGCTTCAGCGCCTGCCGCCGTCTCTATTCCTAAGGGCTCCAAGGCCTCTTTTAGTTGAGCATAATGCTCGGGCGCGCCTATGATTGCGCGCGCGGGACGAAACTCTAAAGCCTGCTGGATCAGCTCATTAACGCGGCGTCCCGCAATCAATGTGCTCACACGGAAGTGCTCAGGATTTCGCCTGATTATATCGAGGGTCTGGGTCCCTATTGACCCCGTCGACCCGAAGATGGCTATTCTTTTCGGTTTCATTTGATTGAAATGTGCAGTTGCAAAGTTACAAAAAAAATTTTAGAAAAAAAATTTGCAGTTTAGAAAATATTGTCGTACCTTTGCGGTGTTCTAATAAACTATTACACTAATATGCTCAATTTACAACACGTTTCTTACTGCTATCCATCGCAGGTCCGTCCGGTCATCAATGACTTCACTATGGAGCTCAAACCCGGCGGAATATACGGCCTCTTAGGGGCCAATGGCGCCGGCAAATCGACCCTCCTCTATCTGATTTGCGGGCTCCTCAAGCCTGCCTCCGGTTCGGTCACTTTCAAGGGCGAGGAGACTTTCCAACGCAGCCCCGAGATGCTCACGGATATTTTTCTCGTGCCTGAGGAAATCTCCCTGCCCTCCATTTCCTTGGATAAATACATTGAGTTGAACGCGCCTTTTTATTCTAATTTTGACCGCGAGCAGCTGAATAATTATCTGACCCACTTCCGCTTGGACCCGTCGATTCACCTTGGCCAACTCAGCATGGGCCAGAAGAAAAAAGCCTTCGTGGCCTTCGCCTTGGCGTGCAACACCTCGCTGCTCATCATGGACGAACCCACCAATGGCCTCGACATTCCCGGCAAGAGCGAATTCCGCCGCGCCATTGTCAGCGCCATGACCGATAACCGCACCATCATCATCTCCACCCATCAGGTGCGCGACCTCGAACGCGTCCTTGACCATGTCCTCATCATGGACCCGCAGGGCGTGATTCTCAATGCCTCCGTGGCCGCAATTCAGCAGCGCCTCGTCTTCAAGTTCGTCCAGAATCCCGAGGAGCTCAACGGCGCCTTGTGGGCCATGCCCGTGCCCGGCGGTTACAACGTGGTGCGCCTGCGCGGCGAGGACGTCCCCGAGACCGAAGTCAACCTTGAATCTTTATTTGAACTTGCATTCAATAACCCGCAACTTACCAACGCTTTATGAACGATAAAAAGAAATTCTCCTGGGCGGTAGTGCGCCTGCTGATTCGCCGCTACATTAATGAAAATTCACGCCAGCTTTGGATGTCGGTCGGAGTCGTGTTCGGCATCATGTTCCTGATGGCCCTGCTCATTAACGGCAACGACAGTTATCAGGGCGCCGTAATGTGGGTCACTTTCCTGTTTATTGGCAGCATTGCCTTAGGCGTATCTTCGTCGCTGACTTTCTCGTCAATGTCGACCAAGCCTAAGCGCATCGTAGCCATGATGGTTCCCGCCTCGAAGGGCGAGAAATTTGCCTCGCTGATGATTATATATAATGTGTTTGGCCCGCTGGCCATTGTCCTCTCTGCCTTGGCCGCCGACACTCTCTCGTCGCTCATTCACCTGAACGCGCCTTATTTCTTCAACGCATACTCATTTATCACTAACTTATTTCCGTCCATTTATTCCTCTGATTTCAGTGAGTATTGGGGTGTGATTATTGAAGTTTCCGCACTCGTTATCTTAGGATTTGCCTCGCTTTTATTATGCAATCAAGCCTTTTACACCTTAGGCAGCGCCTTGTGGCCCAAGAAATCGTATATCAAGACTTTCTGCGCACTTTATGTGATCCAGATGGTGTTTAGCATTTTCTTCAGCATCGGCATTGTTGACTTTCACTGGGTGTTCAGCTGGTTGGCCGATTTGGATTTCAGGAATGTGTCCTGGCATCTCGTGTCCTGGATTGCCCTCATCGTCTGGTATGCAGTGATTTACCTCGTCTTTTATGCTGCGTGGCGCCGTTATAAGAACACTCAGTTAGTCCAAAAATTCATGATGAACTGATGCAGGAAAACAGACCTATATACCTTCAGATTGCCGACCGTATCTGCAACGACATCGTTGCAGGTGCGCTCCCGGCCGAGGGGCGAGTCCCCTCGGTCAGGGAGTTGGCCGCGGAATCACAGGTGAATGTCAACACCGTGGTCCGCACTTATGAACACTTGGAGCGCGACGGCGTGATTTTCAATCGCCGCGGATTGGGCTATTTCGTGGCTGCCGACGCCGTGGAGCGCATCTCCGAGTCGCGCCGCAAACTCTTCTTCGAAGGCGGCGAAATGGACTTCATCTTCGCCCGCTTCAAAGCCATCGGCCTCACCCCCGACGCCGTCCGCAACCTCTACGCCACCTACCTCGAATCATAAATTTTATAACTTTATAAGAATTATAAGACTTATAAGATTTATAAGAATTTATAAGAATGATTACTCTACAGGACATAAACAAGACCTATCCGGGAGTGGTGCCGCTTCATGTGCTCCGCGATGTCAACCTCCACATTGACAAGGGCGAGCTCGTGTCAATCATGGGCGCCTCCGGCTCCGGAAAGTCTACGTTGCTCAATATTCTCGGCATCCTTGATAATTATGACTCCGGCGAATATTGGCTCAACGGCGTGTTGATTCGCAATCTGAGCGAAAATCGCGCCGCCGAGCTCCGCAACAAGATGATTGGCTTCGTTTTTCAGTCGTTTAACCTCATTAATTATAAGGACGCTGTGGAAAACGTGGCCCTGCCCCTCTTCTATCAAGGCGTGAGCCGCAAAAAGCGCCGCCTTTTGGCCATGGAGCAGCTCGAAAGGGTAGGCTTGGCTGACCGCGCTCATCATCTTCCCGGCGAGCTTTCCGGCGGTCAGAAGCAGCGTGTGGCCTTGGCGCGCGCGTTGATCACCAACCCCAGCATCATCCTTGCCGACGAGCCCACGGGCGCCCTCGACTCCAAAACCTCAAAGGAGGTGATGCAGCTCTTTCGCGACCTGAACACTGACCGCGGAATGACCATCATCATCGTGACCCACGACCCCGGAGTGGGCGACCAAACTAACCGTATAATCCGCATTTCCGACGGCCAAATCATCGTATGATAGACTTAGCTAACGAAATATGGCAGACGATGCGCAACAATAAGTTGCGCACGGCCCTGACCGGAGTGGCCGTCGCGTGGGGTATCTTCATGCTCATAGTCCTTTTGGGTATGAGTCAGGGAGTTATCAATGCCTTTGATGCCAACGTAGGCAAGCAGGGCGCCAATAGCGTCAACATCTTCGGCGGACTGACCACCGAGCCTTATCATGGCTACAAAATGGGCCGCGACATCCAGCTCAAAGGCGACGATATGGAGGTGCTCAAAGCTCACGGCGGCGACAAAGTCAAGAACGTAACTGCCAGCATCAGTGGCCCTTCCGTAACCATGGCCACTGACCGCGACTATGCCACGGGATATTACGAGGGCGTCTTCCCCTCCGAGCTCTCCAGCCGTGGCAACGAGCTGATTTGCGGCCGCTTTATCAACGACATCGACATCCGCGATCAGCGCAAAGTCATCGTCCTTTCAAGGAGTATGGCCGAGAGCCTCTATGCCGAGCCGGAAAAGGCTGTGGGCCAATCGCTTAAGGTGGGCGATTTGATGTTTCAGGTTGTCGGAGTGTTTGACTCGCGCCATAGCCGCTCGGTCTATATTCCTTACACCACCGCCAAGGCCCTTGCGGGCAACGACGGCAACGTTGACGTCTTGATGGTCGAGCTCCAAAACGTAACGACCATGGAGGATGGCACCGCCGCCGAAGAGAATCTGCGACGCACCCTCAGCGCCGTCCACGAATTTGACCCCGACGACTCCGGCGCCATCTGGGTGTGGAACCAGTTCAACCAGCGCCTGTCGATGACCACCGGCATGAACATCCTCCACATAGCTGTCTGGGTGATAGGCATTTTCACCCTCCTCAGCGGCATTATCGGCGTGAGCAACATCATGTTTGTCTCCGTCAAGGAGCGCACCCATGAAATAGGCATCCGCCGCGCCATCGGCGCCCGTCCGCGCTCCATCCTTACCCAGATTATACTTGAAAGCGTGTCGATTACCACCCTGTTTGGCTACATCGGCATAATCCTCGGCACCGGCATCACGGCCATCCTCGCCAAACTCATCGGCAACCATCCTGACCGCGGTTTCCTCAACCCCGGAGTCAACCTCTCCATTGCCCTTGAGGTCACCTTGGTGCTGATAATTGCCGGCGCACTTGCCGGACTCTTCCCCGCGCTCAAAGCCCTGAAAGTTAAACCCGTAGAAGCCCTCCGCGACGAATGAAAACTGCTCTTTTTGACCTTGAGAACTGGCGCGAAATCGGCGCCACTCTCGCCCGTAACAAGACGCGAACCCTGCTGACGGCCTTCGGCATCTTCTGGGGCACCGCCATGCTCGCCATGCTCCTCGGCGGCGAAAAGGGCCTCCAACACAAGCTCATGAGCAACTTCGAAGGCTTTGCCACTAACACCGCCGTCTTTTTCGCCAACCGACGCACCATATCCTATCAGGGATTCAACAAAGGCTCCGGCTGGAGCATCACCTCAAAGGATATCGAAGCCATTCGCGGCATTGAGGGCGTCGACGCCGTGGCCACGTCCAATTCCGTCGGCTCCCTGACCGTCAGCGCCGGAAAATATGGCGCCCAGGCCCAGGTCCAAGGCGTTGACCATGAGTATGTTCGCGTCTTCTTGCCGAAGATTTTCTCCGGCCGCTTCATCAACGAAAGTGACTATGTCAACGCCCGCAAGGTGGCCGTGGTCGGCAAAAACATCGCCGACAAGATTTTCCCCGGCCAAGACCCCATCGGCGAGTATGTCAACATCGGCGGCATATATTATAAGGTCATAGGCGTGGCCGGCCAGGAGGCCGAAATCAGCGTCGGCGGCGACAAGATTGACAATCAAATCAACGTGCCGCTCTCCACTCTCAACATGGAGTTCAACCTCGGCGACGTCGTGGGCGGCACGATGATGACGGCCCTCGAGGGCTACCGTCCCTCCGACCTTAAGCCGCGGATTTTCCGTGTGATGCGCGCTAATCATCAGATTGCGCCCGACGATGACCAAGCCCTCTTCTTTTTCGATGTCAGCGAGCAGTTTGAGATGGTCGATAGCCTCTTTTCCGGAGTGGACCTCTTGGCCCTCTTCGTCGGTATCGGCACTCTGATTGCCGGCATTATCGGCGTGGGCAACATCATGTGGGTCATCGTCAAAGAGCGCACCCAGGAAATCGGTATCCGCCGCGCCATCGGTGCCAAACCGGCCGACATCGTGACGCAAATTCTCTCCGAAGGCATCGCCCTGACCTTCATTGCCGGCACCGCGGGAATAGTCTTTGCCGTCGGGGTGCTCATGGTGGTCGAAAAATTAGCCGAGGCGCCCTTCATGATTCGATTCGGTCAGGCCCTCTTCATCATGTTCGTCTTCATGATTTTGGGCATGATCGCCAGCATCATCCCCTCCCTCAAAGCAATGAAAATCAAACCTATTGAAGCAATTAACGATAAATAAAAAGATATGAAAGGATTTTTCAAAAAACTCATGTGGGTTTTGGTTGCACTCCTGTTTATTGCAACTTTCGTGTTCTTATTCATGAATTCGCGCGAGAAGAAGAGCGAATATGAGCTCGTGGAGCCGCAAACGTCGGCCTCCCTGAGCAAAAACACTCTGCTGACCGGCTCCATTGAGCCGCGCGACGAAATCGAAATCAAGCCCCAGATCTCAGGCATCATCTCCGAAATCCTCGTCGAAGCCGGCCAGCAGATCCATGAGGGCGACGTCATTGCCAAAATCAAGGTAATCCCTGATGAATCGCAGCTTTCGTCGGCCCAGTTCCGCGTAGAGGAAGCCCAGCGCCAGTATGAATTGGCCAAGAGCAAACATCAGCGCACCGAGGAACTGTTTAACAAAAAATACGTCTCCCGCGAAGAATTTGAGGAGTCGGCAACTTCCCTTGCCAACGCCAAAATCACCCTCGAGTCGGCTCAGGATGCCCTCTCCATCGTGCGCGACGGCGTCAGCTCCAAGAATCAACAGGGCTCCAACACCCTCGTGCGCGCCACCATCACCGGCCTCGTCCTCGACGTCCCCGTGAAAGTCGGCTCCTCCGTAATCCAGAGCAACACGTTTAACGACGGCACCACCATTGCCAAGGTGGCCGACATGAACGACCTGATTTTCAAGGGAAAAGTCGACGAAACCGAAGTGGGCCAGCTCTTCGTGGGCCAGCCCATGAAGATCACCGTCGGCGCCCTCCAGGACCTCACCTCCGACGCCACCATTGAGTATATCTCCCCCAAGGCCGTCACCGAAAACGGCACTAACACCTTTGAAATCAAGGCCGCAGTGACCATCAACGATGAGCGCGCCCTCCGCGCCGGCTATTCGGCCAACGCCGCCGTGACCCTCCAGGAGGCCACGAATGTCATGGCCCTGCCCGAATCCGTAGTGGAATTTGAGGGCGACGACGCCTATGTCTACGTTCTGACCGGCAACGACAAGGAGCAGACCTTCGAGCGCCGCAAAATCGAAACCGGCCTCAGCGACGGGATTACCATTGAAGTGAAATCAGGAATTACGGCGGACGATAAAATCCGCGGAATGCAAAAGAAATGAATAAGTTATTGATTGTCGGCGCATTGACTCTCAGCGCTTTGAGTGTTAGCGCCAAAGAATGGACCCTTCAGGAGTGTGTGGACCACGCCGTGGCCAACAACCTGACCGTGCTCCAGCGCGCCAACGATGTGCGCCAAGCGGAAAACGAACTGACCTCGGCCCGCGATGCCGTCCTCCCGACGGTCGCCGGCCAGGGTCAGCAGTCGTGGAACTTCGGCCGCGGACTGACCGCGAGCAATACTTATGCCGACCGCAACACCTCCAATTTCGGCCTCAGCGTCGGCCTGAATCTTCCGCTCTTTCAGGGCCTGCAAGCCTACCGCCAGATTCAGTATCAGCGCACTTATCTGAGCTCTATGCTCGAGAGCCTTGAGTCCGCCAAAGATGATATCACTCTGCAAGTTATGGCGCAATATCTCCAGGTGCTCTATTCCCGCGAGATGGAAGAGATTGCCCGCGCGCAAGCCCAAATCACCGCCGAAGAGCTCCGGCGCCGCCAGGCCCTGCTCGACGTGGGCCGCATCCCCGAGGCCGACATGCTCGACGC
>CAZLMV010000055.1:0-12060 GCA_964560625.1 uncultured Bacteroides sp.
GCCACTTATGCCAATTATTTGGTCTTGGAGAAGGCGGTTTTGCTGCCGGTTTATGCTCAGCCGATGAACGATAAATTAGCCGCGGATATGCTGCGGATTGTTTATCCTGACCGCGAAATTGTTCCGATTGATTGTCGCGCATTGGTTCAGCAGCATGGCTCGCTCCATTGCGCCACCATGCAAATTCCTAAATCTGTAATTTCCTTTTTATGAAAGTAGGTATTATTCAACAACATAACATCGGCGACATTGCCGACAATCGCCGTCGCCTCGCCGAAAAAATGCGTGCCCTCGCCGCCGAAGGGGCCGAACTCATCGTCAACCAGGAGCTTCATGACTCGCTCTATTTTTGTCAGACTGAAAACGTTGACCTATGCGAATTGGCTCAGCCGATTCCTTCGGACGTGACGGATTTTTACTCCGCTGTAGCAAAAGAAACAGGCTGTGTGATAGTCACTTCGCTCTTTGAGAAGCGCGCGCCGGGACTGTATCACAACACCGCCGTGGTGTTTGAAAAAGACGGCACCATCGCCGGAAAATACCGCAAGATGCACATTCCCGACGACCCTGCCTATTACGAGAAATTTTATTTCACGCCGGGCGACCTTGGCTTTGAGCCGATTCAGACCTCCGTGGGGCGCCTCGGAGTGTTGGTTTGCTGGGACCAATGGTATCCTGAAGCCGCTCGCTTGATGGCACTTCGTGGCGCAGAACTGCTGATTTACCCCACGGCCATCGGCACCGAAAGCACTGACCCCAAAGACGAACAAGAACGCCAGCGCGAAGCGTGGATCACCATTCAGCGCGCCCATGCCGTGGCCAATGGCATCCCCGTGGTGAGCGTCAACAGGGTAGGGTATGAGCCTGATCCATCGGGCGTTACCGGCGGCATTACCTTCTGGGGCTCCAGCTTCATCGCCGGCCCCCAAGGCGAATTCCTCAAGCAGCTCCCTCGCGACGCCGAAGCCACCGCCATAGTCGACATCGACATGCGCCGCAGCGAACAAGTGCGCCGCTGGTGGCCCTTCCTCCGCGACCGCCGCATCGACGCCTACTCCGGCCTCACCTCCCGCTTCTTAGACTAAAAAAACTGAGTCAAACCGGGTATAAGCTAATGCTAAGGCTTACTGGCAGTCAGCAAGTTATGCAGACATCGCAAAGCGATGTCCCTACAATGAAGCAGAGTGAATTTTACACTGCTTATTTCATAAGTCATAGAATGTTTGGTATGAACCGGGACGTTCAGTTTTATTCGTTTCTTTAAACTCTACCATCCCTGTATCTTTCATTAGATTTGCCAAATAGTCGTATAAAGCTTTCGAGATTTCAGTTTTCGTTTTTCGTTTTGGGGGTATGTTAGATTCATCTACCAACTCACCTGTGGCCAAAACTACTCCCCGTGATCGAGCAACAAACCCCCGTCCCTCAGCATAGTATCTTTTTGTGACACTTCCATTGTCAGGGTTAGTTATATTAACAATTTCCAAGATTGTAACATCGGTTTCTGTAGTAAAAACATATTTTACTCCTTTACGTAAGGTGGATGTAGTTCCGCGAAGTCTTACGATTTCAGCGTCTTCATCGTTACCATCGGTGCTGATAAACATAATTTCACTACTATCATTAATTCCTCTGGGATTTATGGACTGCTTGTCGCCAGTGTCAATCCAGGAAATTATTTTTTCCTTGGGTTCATTGGCATTTGCGGTCATCGGAATCATGGAAAAAGCCGCGAGCGCAGAAAGGAGAAATTTATTCATAGTTGGTGAAAGGTTTTTGGATTATACAAATATTATGACGAGGAGTTGGGCGAGGATTACGCGGAGGAACATGGAGAGGGGGTAGACCGTGGCGTAGGCCACGGCGGGGTTGTCGCTGTCGGCGTTTTCGTTGGCGAAGGTCAGGGCCATGGGGTTGGCCATGGCGCCGGCGAGCATTCCGCAGGCCGAGCCGAAGTCTACTTTCCAAAGTCGCATGGCCGGGAAAGCCATGATAACCACGGGAATGAGCGTAATGGCGAAGCCGAGGCCGATCCAGAGCGGACCTTCGGCGCGCATGATGGTGTCGAGGAAGTCGGCACCGGAGCTCAGGCCGAGGCACGCCAAGAAGAGCGACAGGCCGATGCCGCGGAGCATAAGGTTGGCTGAGCGAGTGGTGTAAGTGACCAAATGGAAATTGACGCCGAAGCGGCCAATGAGGATGCCCATGATGATCGGTCCGCCGGCCAAGCCGAGGCGAATGGGGGTGTCCGTGCCCGGAATATAGAAGGGTATGGAGCCGAGAATGAGGCCGAGGACTATGCCAATGAAGATTGCGGCGAGATTTGGTTCCTTGAGGTCAGTGTCGACGTTTCCGAGCACTTTTTCGACGTTTTCAATGGCTTTTGCTTCGCCCACGACGGTCAGGCGGTCGCCCAACTGCAATCGCAGCTCGGGAGTGGCTAACAGTTGCACTCCGGCGCGGAGCACTCGGGTGATGTTGATGCCATAGCTGTTGCGCAGGCGCAGGGAGCCGAGTCTACGACCGTTAATCTCTGAGCGCGAGACGATTACGTGTTTCGACACGAGCGACGAATCAATGGCGTTCCAGTCAATGTCTTCCTGATTCCAGTCCTTTTGCTCCTGTTCGCCGAAGAGGATTGTGAGGGCAGGGGCCTCATTCTCGGTGGTGATTACGAGCAGGCGGTCATCAGGCTCGAGGACCGTGTCGGAGTTGGGGATGAAGACTCTGCCGTCGCGCCAAAGCCTGGAAATCACAAACTTATGGTGGCCAAAGGCGGCAAGTTCACGGATCGGTTTATGGAATGCGCCGGGGTTATGGACCTGAAAGGCGGCAATGTAGGTCTGATTATGGTCTTCATGCTTGTCCACACGCAAGTCTTGCGGCCTGACAAACAGCTTTTTAGCAATTACAAAAGCGAGAATCACGCCAACCACGCCAAGAGGGTAGGTAACCGCACAGCTCAGGGCTGCTCCCGCAGCGGGTTTGCCGAGCTGGGACAAGGTTTCCTGCGCGGCACCAAGGGCGGGAGTGTTCGTCGTGGCGCCACTGAGAATACCGACCATGTCAGACATCGGCACACGGAACGCGTATGAAAGAGCAATGGCAAAGCCGGTGCCAAGCAGCACGGTCATCAGCGCCAACATATTGAGCTTAATGCCGCCGGCGCGAAAAGAGGAGAAAAAGCCGGGACCGACTTTCAGGCCGAGCTCATAGACGAAAAGAACGAGACCGAAACTTTGGGCATACTGAAGCATCTGCGGATCAATGGCAAATCCAAGGTGTCCGGCCAAGATACCTACAAAGAACACAAACGTGACGCCCAAGGAGACCCCCCAGATCTTAATTTTTCCCAAACCCAAACCGACAGCAATGATTATCGACAGGACAATCACCGCCTGGAGTGGAGTCTGCTCAGTAAATAAAGAATAAATCCAATTCACAATAAAAAATTACGCTATAGAATAAATAAGGAAGAGAACACTACCTGCGTATCTATGTTAATGCAAGTAAAAACCCCTCTGCGTATCTATGTTAACGCAAGTTAACATAATACCGATTATGGGAAATTTAGGTCAGGCGCCAGCCGGAGCCCTCCGGACGGATTTTTCTCTCCTTATATAATAAGCCTATGGATTTTTTGAAATCCTTCTTGCTGCAACCCACAAATTCGGCAATCTCCTCGGGCGAAGATTTATCGTTGAGGTTCAGTCGGCCGCCATTTTCATGCATAAGGTCCAGAATCACGTCGGCCGTAGATTTTGCGCGCCGTCCGTTGGTATCCTTCATCGTGACGTCGATTTTTCCATCCTCGCGCACTTTTTTCACATAAGCCGTAATTGTCGTGCCGATTTCCGGATGCTGAATCAGCTCATTCACATAAAGCATCCCCCAATGTTTGCCATCCACGATTACCTTATAGCCAATCTCCGTGCGCTGCACAATCATGGCGCTGACGCGCTGATGCGGCCGATAATCCGGGAAAACGTTGCCAAGGAATTTTTCCACTTTTGCCGAGGCGACCACGCGCTTGGTGGTGTCGTCAAGATATGCGTAAACCAAATAGATATTTCCGGCGGTCATCTTGACTTTTTGCTCGCTAAACGGGCAAAGAATATCTTTTGACGGCACCCATTCGAGGAAAGCCCCGACTTTGGGATTTACATCCTTAACTTGCAGAATACCAAACTGTCCCACCTGTATCAGCGGCTGCTCGGTGGTGGCAATCAGACGATCTTCCGAGTCGGTATAGACAAAAACGTCCAATTCCGCGCCGACTTCGGTCACTCCGTCCAAATAACGCGTAGGAATAAGTATTTCGACACCGTTTCCGGCATCGAGATACGCGCCGAAGTCAGCCAAGCGACTCACTTTCAGCCTGTTATATTGACCAATATTTACCATAATTTTGCTGTAAATAGTATGCAAAGTTAACCATTTTTAATGGATTTTCCAAAGTTTTTAGGGTCTAAATAATTGATATGTCGCAGATTTTTCGTAACTTTGTACATAAAAATGCTTGAAATCTTTATAATAAACCTATGAGAACTTTTCTTTCTACCATAGCAATTATTGCCGCTCTGAGTTCGGCAAATGCGGCCGTGCCCGAGTTTAAGTCGGTGCCCGCCGGAACGGTGCTCTCCGCCATTAGCGACAATGGCCGCTGGGCGCTCAGCACCAATAGCGAAGACCGCGACGAGGCGGGAGTTGTCTCCGCCGGCGGCAAGATCTGGGACACCGAGACCATGCAGTCTGTTAGCGTGACCCTACCCTCCTCAGGAATCGCCGGCATCTCCGACATTTCTGATGACGGCGAAATCGTCGTTGGCTCCTACGACTCCAAGCCCGCCTTCTGGACCAAGTCCACGAAGCAGTGGACCGCCCTACCCTTGCCTGCCGGCAGCTCCTTTGGCAACCTCTTGGCCGTAACCCCTGACGGCACCAAGGCCGTGGGTTATGCCAATCTCAGCTCCGACTTTGACGCCGTGCCGGTCTATTATGACCTGACTACCAAGAAGTTGATTCAGCTGAGCAATGTGCCCACTATCAACATGAACCACGACAAGGCCGACTACTCCGCCTTTACCGGCATTTCGGCTGACGGGCGTTACATCCTTGGCCGACTCTCGCCGGAGATGCTCCTCCCGATCTCTATGTGTGCCTATATCTATGACACTCAGACAGATAAGGTAAACTACATCGCCTTCACTCCCTCAGCCACCAAGCCCTGGACGCCCTGTTATTCCGACCTCCTCTTCATTGAAGACGCCTACATGAGCCCGGACGGGAAATACGTAACCGGCGCCGCCTATATTGGCCACGAACAGCCCGGCAGCGACTTTTTGGATGAATACCGTGTTTCATATAAGTATGACGTACTGACCGGAAAGACAGAGATTTACGACGGAGTCTACGACGCCGACATTGCCGCCTTCTCCATCGACGATGCCGGCACGGTCCTTGCCGCCACTCCGGCAGTCAACCCCTATGCCTCCTTCATGGTCCGCTCCGGCGACTATTATTATGGTCTCGACGACATCTGCAAGCAGGTTTACGGCTTTGACTTTTATCAGAAAACCGGCTATGCAGTCAGCGGTAAACCCGTGGCTACTTCGGCCGACGGTAAGACCATCTGCGTCATCACCCAGCCCACTGAAAGCTACCTGCTCAAGATGCCCGACGATTGGCAGACCACCTGCTCTAAGGTTAACCTCCTGAGTAACTACACGATAACTCCCCCTGCCGGCGCCGTGTTCTCCTCATTGAGTGAAGTGACAGTCTCTTTCACCCGAAACGTCGAAATCGCCGGCTCAGCCTCGCGCATCAAGATTTATGATGCCGACGGAACCGAGCTCCGCGCCGCCGCAAAGGCCGAGGCCAATGGCAATGTGGTGACTATTAGCTTCCGCGCCTGCAAATTTGAGGCTGGCAAAAAATATAGCGTGGTCATCCCCGCCAATTTGATATCCATGGTTGGAAATCTGAACGTGGCCTCCGGTGAGATCCGCGTTGAATACATTGGCCGCGCCGACGGGTCGGTCAAGCCC
This sequence comes from uncultured Bacteroides sp., assembly GCA_964560625.1. Classification (GTDB taxonomy): domain Bacteria; phylum Bacteroidota; class Bacteroidia; order Bacteroidales; family Muribaculaceae; genus UBA3263. The sequence continues at coordinate 6,048 of CAZLMV010000055.1, forward strand.
CTGTCAATCCTCCCTGCCGACGGATCCTCCATCTCGCGCATTGACGCCACGACCAATCCCGTCATTGTCCGTTTTGACGCCTCAGTGAAGATTGCCGACGGCGCCCGCGCTCAGCTCTGGCGCGATGGCGAATCTGCCCCGTTCGTGGACTTAGACATGGTTATGGCCGACTATACTACCATCGGCGTTTATCCCCTGTCGCGCCAATATCTCTACGACGGTACCGACTATAAAGTTGTTATCCCCGCCGGCTCTGTAACTGACCTCGGCGGCGAAGGAGGCAACGAAGAAATCACCATTAACTATCATGGCACCTATGTCCGCGAAATCTCAGCCGACGACAAATATCTCTTCTCCGACGATTGCTCCTCCTACGCCAACTTCATGCTCTACGACGGTGACCATTTATCTCCCGCCTCCGTGCCCGCCTCCTGGGGCTTCACGGCCGATTTACCCTGGCACATCGTGCGCAGTTCCGAGGAATCAACCCTCATGGCTTATGCGGCCCACTCCATGTTTGAGCGCGGCGGAAAGGCCGATGACTGGGCTGTCACCCCGCAGATCTATATCCCCGACACGCAATGTTACCTCTCCTTTGAGGCGCAGAGCTACAAACTCAACAAGGCTGACCACCTGAAAGTCTATGCCTACGAGTCAAACAATGTCTATTCCTCGCTCAACTCCACCATCGTTGACGATATCCGCAAGAACGGCAAACTGATTTTTGACGAACAGCTCACTCCCGGCCAATCGGAGGAAGGCCTCGAGGATGACTGGCAGACCTACATTGTCAAACTCAATGAATTTGCCGGCAAGAACATCTATTTGGCCTTCGTTAACGACAATGAGAACCAGAGCGCCGTATTTATTAATAAGGTGGAAGTGATCCACGACATGAAGTTCCTCACTTCCATCACTTCGCCTCTGACCGTGGTTGCCGCCAAGTCGGCCCCCGTCTCCGGCATGGTGACCATTGCCTCCGACATCCTTGAAGCGAATAAAATCAACCTCACCCTGCTGACTTCTGACGGTACCAAGGTCAGCTCCCTCGAAGCCGACGGCCTCTCGCTGAAATCCGGCCAATTCTTCAACTTCACCTTCCCCGAAGAATTGCCCCTGCAGCCTGACGTGGCCAACCGCTTTGTAGTCAACGTGGTGGTCAATGGCGACGAAACCTCTTCCGCCTCCGCCTATATCAAGAACTTGGCTTTTGAATCCACCAAGCGCATCGTGATTGAAGAATTCTCCGGCCGCGAGTGCTCCAACTGCCCGCAAGGCTTTGCCGCCATGGAAAACCTGGAGCGCCTCTTCCCGGATAAGATCCTTCCCATTGTGCTCCGCACTTATGAAAATGACCCCCTTGGTCAGGGCATGCATGAATATACCGAATTCCTCGGTCTGAACCTCATCGGCGCCCCGTCGGCCATGATTAACCGCACTTATAGCTGCTACCCCATGGTCAGCGTAGGCACCGACTATCGCTTCAGCGGCGAAGGAGTGAGCATCGACGGCGAAAACGAATCATTTTGCTGGCTCGACGTGGTCACCAAGGAGATGCAGACCCTTGCTGACGCCGACATTGAATTCACCGCTAAGAGCGACGGCACGAACATCACCATCGAAGGCAACGCCCGCTGGGCCCTCAACACCGACGTTTGCAACGCCAACATCTTTGCCGTAGTCACCGAAGATAACCTCGAAAGCATCCAGATGAACGGCCTTTACACCTCCAATGACCCCGACTTGGGCGAATGGGCCTCAAACGGCAAGTATGCCACCCGCTTCCCGACCATCACCATTGACGGCGTGGGCCGCGGAGTCTATGGCCAGACCTACAATGGCACCTCCGGGCTCATCCCCTCGAAGATTTCAGCCGGCGTGGATTATCCCTTTAACCTTGGCATCACGATGCCCGAAACCGTGGCTAATCCGGTGAACACCAACGTTGTGCTGATGATGATTGATGCCGACACTGACCGCGTGATCAACGCCAACATAGCCCGCGTGGAAGTGGAAAATGCCATTGAGGAGATTGAAAGCGACCAAAGCAATGCTCCCGTGGAATTCTTTGACCTCCAGGGCCGCAAGATTGCCAATCCCAAGAAAGGCGCGTTGGTGATCCGCAAGCAGGGCTCCAAAGTTAGCAAAATCATTTACTAATCACATATTTATGAGACATTTATCAGCATTTTTGGCTTTTGCGGCAGTATCCATGACCGCAGCCGCCATAATCCCCGCCGACTTCCCCGAGTTAGAGCCCGGAAAGGAATACCCCATGCAGGCCATGAAGTCGTTTGAGGGCAAATACACGGCTACGGTCAACGGCCAGGTCATCGAGTATGCCCCCGTGGCCGTCTGGACCCTCGAAGGCAATGACCTCAAGCAAGTTACGGAGGCCGACGGCTACAAATATGCCGGCTTCATCAATGGCAAGCAGGCCTATCAATTCTCCGTGAAGGCCGGCGAAACCTATTATTTCTATGATAGCTTCGTGATGAACGACGGCATGTTCAAGTTCGACCTGAATCCGGAGCTCTCCTTGGTCAGCTCCCTGCCCGAAGTCGGCACGGTCTATGACCCGGCTGCCCTACCCTTTATTGAATTCGTATTCAATCAGAATCTGACGATCGGTAAGGCCACCGTCTCTGTCGGTGACCTTAGCGCCGAAGCAGAGATGCACTCTATTGGTGCCACCATTGCGGTGATGATCAATGACGCCCTGCGCCAATGGTATAACGAAGGCAAAATCACTGCAAATCAGGCTCTGAATGTTACTCTCTCAGACGTGACCGACGGCACCGGCGCGAAGATTGATGACCTGACATACTCGTTCCTGACGGCCAATAAACCTGTCGAGATGGTCAATGCTGAGCTCCCCGTGCAGATTCTTTCATGGTATGCCGATGGCACTGACGCTCCTAAGGCCGTGTTTACCTTCTCCGGGCCGATGGCTCAAAACCCTGACATTGAGCTCTGTTACGCTCCCGTGGAACTCGGCTATGAATATCACGAGCCGATGAAAGCCACGGTTGACGGCAACACCATCACCGTAGACTTCGGCGGCAAGCGTCGTACCTCCGCTGAAATGTCGACCTCCGGACGCACTGACCGCAACATCTACCTTATCCTCAACAATTTGAAGGATGCTAACGGCCAAGTTGTTTGGTCCGAAGGCCAGGGCACTGTCGGCTCTTATATGTATGACATCCCCTTTGCCGAAATCCCCCGACTGAACATCACCAGCGAATTCACCCCCTCCAAGGGCTCTTCGCTTGAAAATGCCAAGTCAGTGAAGATTTACTTCAACTGTGCAGACCGCCTGACCTACTCCGGCGTAGTCTTCACCTCGGGCGATGAGAAAGCCGTAGTTAGCAAATCAGACATCACCGTTGACCAAATCAGCACCACCGAGGTTGAACTCACCGTGCCCATCCCCGCCGGCTGGAACACTAAGAAAGACGTGATCATCTCGCTCGACGGCCTTATCGGCGACGACGGCTTTGACCACTCTGACGAAATCACGGCCAAATATAACGGCTTCACCGTGCTCTTCTGCTCCATCAAGAATGGTTCGCGCGTAAAAGAACTAACCGAAGGCACCGCCATCAAGGTCGAAACGAACCTTGCCGACGGCAGCAAGCTCACGTTTGAGATCGCTGACGTGTTTGGCCCCGTGGAGATGACTGCTCAGGGTGATGGCGTCTACATGCTGACCATGCCCGAAACCGTAGTTTTCGACATCGACAAGACTTACACCATTAATTTAACTGCCGAAGGTCAAGGCGTTGAAACACTGACCATTATCGGCGACACCGCTCCTTATGAATACAGCGACTTGGTCCTCGAGTCTATCACACCCGAAGCCGGCGCTGAGCTCAACGCCGACTCCACCGTCAAACTGACCTTCACCGGCTTGGTTTACATCATGGCAATGCCCGAATCCGCGCACTTTACTGCCACCCCCGGCCATGAGGAAAACACGGACTATGACTACGAATGGATCATCACTTTCGCCGACCCCACGGCCAAGAATCTGACCCTTGCTTTTGATGCTACCGACATGGATGGCAAAGCCGTTGAAGGCAATCAGGGCAAGGATAATGAATCATACTTCCTCTTTGTTTACAACACCGAGGAATCCACCATCTCTGCCATCAACGCCGAGTCTGAATCTAATGAAATCTATGACCTTCAGGGTCGCCGCGTCGCAGCTCCGGCCCACGGCCTCTTCATCCGCAACCATAAGGTTATCCGCCTCTAAATCCACCTTTTTAACCCGCTTTTGGCGGCACTTTCGCGATAATTTCGAAAGTGCCGCCTCTTTTTTTGCGGAATTGGAAAAATTGTTGTATATTTGCGGGAAATATAACATCATTTAAACCATGAAGAATCTTTTTCGCATTTCTTTTGCGGGAGTACTGTTTGCAACCTCAGTGTCTGCGTCAGCCCTAACCGCCATTGAGCCGGAAGACTGGTTTGAAAATCAAACAGTTTTTGCCGTCAACAAAGAGGATGCCCGGGCCACGTATGTCCCTTACTCCTCCGTTGCAGCCCTGAAAGCTGACGCCAACTTCTATGCTCATCCATGGGTAGATTCCAAGTCGGATCTGCGCCAAAGCCTCAACGGCACCTGGAAATTTCAGTTCTGTGAATCTCCCTCGGTGCGCTCCATGGACTTCTACAAAACCGACTTCGACTCCTCGGATTGGGATAAAATCCCTGTGCCCTCCTGCTGGGAAATGCAGGGCTATGACACGCCGATGTATATTAACGTCGACCATCCCTACGATAAGAGTCAGTGCCCCAAAATCGTCAAGCGCAGCGACAATCACGGCGAATATGCCGAGAACCCCGTCGGCAGCTATCTGACGGAGTTTTCCGTGCCCGAATCATGGAACGGCATGGAACTTTTCCTCAATTTTGAGGGCATCTACTCGGCTGCTTATGTGTGGGTCAACGGCAAGTTTGTAGGCTACACTCAGGCCGCCAATACCAACCATGAATTTGACGTGACCTCCTATTGCCACACCGGCAAAAACACCCTTGCCGTGCAGGTTATCAAGTGGAGCGACGGCTCATATCTCGAAGGTCAGGACATGTTCCGCTGGGGCGGCATTTATCGCGATGTCACTCTGACCGCCGTGCCCAAAACCTTCATCCGCGACCATTACATCACCTGGACCTCAGGCGCCGACAATAATTACACCTCAGGCACCATGACTGTGAATCTCGACATTGAAAATCGCTCTACCGTGGCGGCCAATGTCGTTGCCGAAATTCAGCTCGTTGATGCCTCCGGTAAGGTCGTGGCTGACCTCCCCTCTCAATCGGTTAATCACCTCGTTTCCAACGGCTCAACAACCGTTGCCGCCTCTGTTGACCTCAGTAACGTCAACCTCTGGAGCTGCGAAAAGCCTTATCTTTATGACGTAATCGTCAAGCTGAAAGATGTCTCCGGCGATGAAACCATGGCCTTCTGCACCAAGTATGGCTTCCGCACCATTGAGCAAATCGGCCTCTTCGTCTACATTAACGGCCAGAAAGTCTTCTTCAAAGGCGTTGACCGCCAGGATACTCACCCCCTGACCGGACGCACCATGGACACCGAATCGCTCCTCAAAGACGTCACCCTCTTCAAGCAGTTCAACATCAACACCGTGCGCACCTCCCACTGCCCCCATCAGCCGAAGATGATGTCCATGTATGACCATTACGGCATCTACGTGATGGACGAAGCCGACCTCGAGACGCACGCCATTGACTGGAAGTTAGTCGACGATCCCACTTGGAAACCAGCCTACGTTGACCGCGAACAGCGCATGGTGCTTCGCGACCGCAACCACCCCTCCGTAATCTTCTGGAGCCTTGGCAACGAGAGCCGCAATGGTAGCAATTTCGAGGCTTGTTATGCAGCTATTCGCGCCCTTGATGACCGCATGATTCACTATGAAGGCCAGCAAGTTGACGGCTTCCCCAACTCGGATTTCACCTCAAAGATGTATCCCTACGAAAA
>CAZLMV010000056.1:0-10278 GCA_964560625.1 uncultured Bacteroides sp.
CAGTCATGCGCTGACCCGTGGCCAGCACGCGGCGCACGTCCGTAGTGGCGCGCGATTGCGACACAGCCCAATACTCAAATCCTTGCTCGTCAACGTCTTCCGACCCGCCGATGGCATAGCCAACCACCGTAGCCGAGTTCTGAGTGATGGTGTTCGGCGCATAAGTATAAACCGTAGGCTCGAAGTAGACATCGGCATCGGCAGTGATGAAAGCGGTCCATTCGCCGAAGGTTCTGGCGCCGTTACAATCCTCATAATAAGGACGATACTTATAATATGTGTTCATGCTCAGACCGCGGAGTCGTCCCTCCATATGGCCATTGGCCACGGGACACGGCGAGAAAGTCGACGGCACCATATCAGGCGCATCATAACGGCGCCACTCAAACCCGCCGCCATACTCCTCTTCACTCATATTCGTCTCCGCACAAATAATCGCGCAATCCTTCGAAGCCGCCCGCGCCGCCATAGTCTTCAACTCCAATTGAGGCAACGTAAACGTCTCTTCAACCTGCTCATTATTCACCGAATAACGCGCCGTAAATGAAGAATTTAACGGTAGATTCGCTCTATGAAACGCCTCAATAGGCTGATTACTGTTATTTACCATAAAGTTCTCGGAACTTATTATAGCATCCCCCTTATCCTGAATCTCCGGACGTATAGCAATAGTTGTCGAAGACAATGTCTTATTCTCAATAGTTGGAGTAACTTTCTTTGTTTGAAACTTTAGTGAATTACTAAAATAATTTTCATCATTAAAAATAACTTTAGCTCTTATATCGTATTGATAATTTGAGTATAATTCGGATAGTTTTATTGAACCGTCATTGTTTACTTTATACTCTTTTTCTTTCAAAATAAGAACTGGAGTTGAAACTCGAGAATCTTGTGTTTTAGCCACTTTAAAGGTCGCTGTACTATGTGTAATATTTTCAAGAGCAATATTAACATTCACTGATTGAGTTAAAAATGAATTGTCCTTAGATAGGTAACCCCAATCAGGATGAATATAAGAAATTTGGAATGTATAATTTGTTGCCGGTTTTAGGCCATTTATAGAATAAACTTGAGAATCTGAAGGTTTAATCTCCGTATTGTTAAATCTTACATATTGAATGTTAGCATTGATCATGTTTTCTATTTTAAAAACAAATCGGTCAAGATAGGGTTGACTTTCTGTTATTTTAATATCAGGTAACAAATCAATTTTCCATTCATTGTTTCCCCGGACCTCTTTAGCCTCATCGTATTTAAATGGCAATGTATAAACAATAGTTGAACCTAAGAGTTCATTCATCCATGATCCAAAATTCTCAATTAATGTTACTTTTGAAAGACTATGTCCATTTTTTATTATCTCACCATTAGGAGTCCTCACATATTTATTAAGAATATTATGTGCAATATCTATTCTTGAAGTGGGCTTTAATACAAGATCAGAGAGACTTAAACAACCAAAAAAAGCCTCTGACTCAATTGAGGTAATAGATGCAGGTACTTCGATTGACTGCAAAGAAATGCAATTATAAAATACTTTACTACAAATTTTTGAGAGAGAAGATGGTAAAACAATATGATTCAGAGAAGAACATCCATAAAATGCTTCCTGTTGAATTGATGTTATCGTCTCGGGTATATTAATAGTTTTAACGGTCTTGCAATTCTGAAATGCCTGATAAAGGACCTGAGTAACCTGATAATTATTACAATTGTTTGATAAATTGGAATGTATCACAACATCTTCAATATCTTTAGTACATCCAACCACATGAGCCTCATTTGTATTATCAAAAGTTAAATATTTAACCCCGTCTACTTCACAAAAACGTTCATAACTTGAGAAATAACAAATTCCAGTTTCCTGTCCACCAGTCAACTCGAGTTTGTGAATATATCCATCAAAATATTTCCCCAGATTCATCTTGTATTGAGACCACGGTTCCCAGTTAGCAGACATAACGCAAACGTCATCTACATAAATATCAGAAAACATCGGGTGATAATCATATCCTTGTTCAAATTCAAACGAAACAACTGCTTCATTCAAAACATACAACGGATTCCCATTATAAGATTCAATTGACTCATAGCCAATAATTCTTACTTTGCCGAATATAGGGACGGAAAGGATGATAAGAAGCAGGGTTAGAAGGAGGCGTTTATGCATGTGATTGTGATTGGGGTTTGTGGGGCCTTATCCTCCTTGGGCACCCGGGTTAGGGTATGAAAAAAGGTGTGAGGAATGTATCTTCTGCTCTCGTCCCAGTTTTCAGGTCTTGGCCACCTATCCATGCACGAGAGCAACAGCCCCACACCGGTGCGGGTATATATTGCCCTCGTTGTAACAACACACAGGGGTATATAATCACCGATGAGGATGCTATTGTAAGTCTCATCTTCATGGATTTTAAACGGCCAAGTTTGAAAACTGGAAGATTGAACTTCAATAACACCTTTATATTAAAGGAATTAAAGGGGCTGTCTCTACAGACCCGTAAGATTTATGCGGCAAAGATACAAAAAATTTTCCGCCCCCGCAAATATTCTTCAAAAAAACGTAGGCCGCAGCCCGATGAGTGTTAGAGGGTGAGGCGGGCGAAGGGGGGGGCGTCGATGGGGCACGGGGTTGGGGCCATGGCGGCGGCTTGGGCTATCATGGCGGCATTGTCGGTGGTGAATTTGCGGGGCGGAATCCAGGCTTTGAGGCCATGGGCGGCGCAATAGTCGGCAATGGCTTGGCGGACACCGGAATTGGCGGAGACTCCACCGCCGATGGCGATGGCTCGGGCGCCGGTTTGCTTTGCGGCAAGGTCGAGTTTCTTCAGGAGGGTGTCAATGATGGCTTTTTGGATAGATGCGGCGAGGTCGGCGCGATTTTTTTCGATGAATTGGGGGTCGCGTTTGAGGCCGTCGCGCACGGTGTAGAGGAAGCTGGTTTTGAGTCCGCTGAAGCTGTAATCGAGGCCGGGAATGTGGGGTTTGGCGAAGTTGAAGGCGCGGGGATTTCCCTCGGCGGCAAGTCGGTCAATGTGTGGGCCGCCGGGGTAAGGGAGGCCCATGACTTTGGCGCACTTGTCGAAGGCCTCGCCGGCAGCGTCGTCGATGGTTTTGCCGAGGATTTCCATGTCGCGAGGCCCTTTAACCCAGATAATCTGGGAGTTACCGCCGGAAATCAGCAGGCAGAGGAAGGGAAATTCGGGGACTTCCTGGTCGGGAGTTTCGCGTACGAAATGGGAGAGGACGTGGCCGTGGAGATGGTTGACGTCGAGCAGCGGGATGCCCAAACCTAAGGCCAAGCCTTTGGCGAAGGAGGTGCCCACGAGGAGGGATCCCAAGAGGCCGGGGCCGCGGGTGAAGGCGATGGCCGTGAGGTCCTCTTTGGTGATTCCGGCGCGGCGAATGGCGGCGTCGACCACGGGGAGGATGTTTTGCTGGTGGGCACGCGAGGCGAGTTCGGGGACCACCCCGCCGTATTCTTCGTGAACGCTTTGTGAGGCGATGACGTTGCTGCGGAGGATGCCGTCAGCGATGACGGCGGCCGAGGTGTCGTCGCAGGAAGATTCGATAGCGAGGATAATTTCCATTTGGCAGGCGAGGGGGTTATGGGATTTTTGGGAAGATTGGGATTTTTGGGATTATTGGGATTATGGATTGTGCAACCCCTCCGGGGTTGTAATTAGAGGGGGAGGCTTTGACCCGGGGTAGCTTCGCAACCCCGGGTTAACCGGGGTGAAAGCCCTCCGGGCTTTTCTCCGGGAAGCGATTCAAACCATAAACCATAAACTATAAACTATAAACTATAAACTATAACCTTTAACTTTTTTTAGTTCGGCGAGGTGGTCCATGACGTTGGCGGGGGGGCGCTTGGCGTCGAGTTCGGCTTTCATGAAGTCCATGTAGGGGGCAACGTGGGCGAAGTAGCGGCGATAACCCTCACAGAGATAGTTGATTGGCTCGCCTTGAGGGGTGCGCGCAATGCGGTTTTTGGGACATTCGCCGTGGCAGGCAAAGAGCCAGCGGCAGTCGCGACATTTTTGCGCCAAGGAGTCCCTTTTATAAGCGCCGAAGGCCAATTGCTTGGGCGACGACATCATTTCGATGAAGGTTTTGTCGCGAAGGTTGCCAAGGCGATATTCGGGGAAGACGAAGTGGTCACAGCAATAAACCGTGCCGTCATATTCCATCACGGCAGCGTGGCCGCAGGTCTCAGCCATGGTGCAGACGCCCGGTTCGACGCCACACCAGTTGGCCAACGTGGAGTCAAAAATCTGAATGAAAACCTTGCCGACATCCTCCTTGACCCAGCGGTCAAAGAGGCGGCAGAGGAACTCGCCCCACTGCTCGGGCGACACGGAGAAATCCGCCAAATCGCCTTTTTCGATGGGCGAGGCAATGTCATCAGCGGCGGTGAGGCGCTCCACGATGGGAGTGAACTGAATGAAGCGGCAGCCGATAGACTTGAAGAAGTCATAAAACTCTTCGGGATGGTCGGCGTTATAGTCATTGATCACGGCCATGGCGTTCCACTCAACTCCGTAGTGATTAAGCATTTGGATGCCCTTCATCACTTTGAGGAAGGAGGGTTTGCCGTCGCGCGAGCGTCGATATTCGTCGTGAAACTCCTGGGGGCCGTCGATGCTGATGCCCACGAGGAAGTTTTCCTCGCGGAGGAATCGACACCATTCGTCGGTCAGCAGCGTGCCGTTGGTTTGCAGGCAGTTCATAATGCGGCGCCCCTGGCCATATTTTTTCTGCAATTCTATGGCCTTTTTATAAAAGGAGAGGGGGCGCATGAGGGTTTCGCCGCCATGCCAGGTGAAGCAGACGTCGGCGCCGGTTTGGGCTTCGATGTAGTTTTTGACATAAAGCTCGAGCATTTCGTCGCTCATCAGGTGCTTTTTGTCGTCGGGGTTGTAAAGTCGCTGCTTATCAAGGTAATAACAATAAGAGCAGGCGAGGTTGCAATGGCTGCCGGCGGGCTTGGCCATCACATATAGGGGTCGGGAGAAAGGGGATTCAATCATTTTTTATCGGGGGCCTGAGCGGGAAGTTTTTCCATCAGACGCTTGGTAGCGCCGACGAGCTGGGCGTCATAGCCGCGCTGCACTTCCTCGGGCCGGTTATAGATTACTACGTCGGGGTTCAACTGTTTGTTTTCAAGGACGTTACCCTCCATGTCCATCGAGGTCACCTGGGGGATGCCGAAGATGAGCGAGGGGTCGACCTGAGTTTCCCACCACACGGCGGTCATCGTGCCGGGAATCGGGGCGCCGATCACTTCGCCAATGCCGAGGGTCTGGTAGGTGTAAGGAGTGCCGTGGGCGTCGGAGTAGTTGCTCTCGTTGACGAGCATTGCCGAAGGCTTGGTCCAGCGCGTAAAGGGCTCGGAACCAATGTATTGGCCGCGGGGCACAAAGCGCACATATTCCTTGCCGCTCAGAAGGACGGCGATGTCGTTATGGAGCCAGCCGCCGCCGTTATAACGGGTGTCAACGATCACGGCCTCATGGTTTCTATACTTGCCGAGGAGCTCGGAGAAGACCGTGCGGAAGCTCGGGGAATCCATACCTTCGACGTGGACGTAGGCCACGCGGCCGCCGCTCACGGAGTCAACCACGGCCTGGTTGCGTTCAACCCAGCGGCGATAGAGCAGGTCGCTCTGAGAGCCGGAGCTGATGGGTTTGACGGTGATGTCTTCAGTTTTGCCTCCCTTGGCGCGCTTGAGGGTGAGGCGGGTGCGCTTGCCTGAGCGACCGTCGAGGAGCGGGAAATAGTCTTGTCCGGCCTTGATTTCCTTGCCTTCAATGGCCAAAATCACATCGCCGGGCTGCACGTTGGCTCCCTTGGCGGCAAGGGGTCCGCGCTTGATTACTTCCTTGATTTTCAGGCCGTCGCCGTCGAAGGTTTCGTCATAGAAAGCGCCGAGCACGGCCGTGGAGCGGTCAGCGCCGCCGGGGTAATAGCGGCCGCCGGTGTGGCTGGCATTGAGCTCGCCGAGGATTTCCGACAAGAGCTCTGCAAAGTCATAATTATTAGCGATATGCGGCAGGAAGCGGCGATAGGCCTCGCCATACATCTTCCAGTCAACTCCGTGGAGGTCAGGGTCATAGAACTTATTTTCGACCTGGCGGAGCATGTGGTCATAGATATATTCGCGCTCGGCATAGGGCTTATACTCGCGCTCGGCCGAGAATTCAATGGCGTCGACCTTGCTGCTGCCGAGGTTGAGTTTCTTCAGTCCGTTGGCCGAGTAGAACACGTTTTCACCCTTAGAATCAGGCACTAACGAGCCCCAGACGCCGCCGGTGATGGTCTTGGTGTCGCCCTTCTTGAGGTTGCGCTCATAGAGCGTGCCGCCGCTGACATAGTAGAACTTATCGCCCTTCTTGGAGAGGAAGAAGTCGCCAAGGGAGCCGGCGCCGGGAGTGAGGCGCACCACACGATATTTGGCGTTTTCGAGATCAAATTCAAGGGGTTTGACCTTCTTTTTCTTCTTGTCGTCGTCCTTGTCTTCGTCTTTTTTGTCGTCTTTTTTATCATCCTTATTAGCGGCGTCTGCAAGGCCTTCTTCTTCCTCGGTCATGCGGAAGCGGTCATATGCGTCGCCGTCGAGGAACATGATGTAGGCGTCTCGCTGCGAGCCCCAAGAGCCGTGGCTGCGATAGCCGTTACGATCTGTGGCCCAGACAATTGCCTTGCCGTCGAGGGCCCAGTGGGCGTTGCCGTCGGAGTAGCCGCTCTCGGTCAGGTCAACTACCTGAGAGCCATCGGCTTTGACCAAGGCAACGTCAATATTGTTCCAGCCGCCAATGCCGATATAATCGATGAGGAACCATTTGCTGTCAGGGCTCCACTCAAAGCTGATGTCGCCGTCGGTGTAGGAGTAATTAAACTTGCCGTCGAGGGCGGTGCGCACGTTTTTGCCTTTGTCGTCGACCACTCGCAGGGCCGTGCGGTTTTCAAGGAAGGCCACTTCCTTGCCGTCGGGGCTCCATCGGGGCTGGAAGGCGGGGAGGCCGTCGGCCGACTTATATAGCGGAGTTTCAACGATTTCCGTGGCGTAGGCAAAGTGTTTTTCGTCCTTGTCCTTGATGGTGGCGGTGAAGAGTTGCCACTGGCCGTCGCGCTCGGAGTCGTAAACCAAGGTACGTCCGTCGGGGGCAAAATCCACGGTGCGCTCCTGCTGGGGAGTGGAGGTTATCTGCTTGGTAGTGCCATACTTAACGTTGGCCACATAGACGTCGCCACGATTGACGAAGGCCACTTCCTCGCCGTCGGGGCTAACGCTGAGGTCGGTGACGCCGGAGCGGCTGAGCCACTGGCGAATCAAGTCGCGGGAGTAGTTGTCGGTGGTGATATTGACGCTGACTTTCTGCGGCTCGGCGCCGGGGGTGAGGGTGTAGATTTCGCCGTTCCAGCTGAAGGCCATTTTGCCGTCGTTGGCGCCAGAGAGGGAGCGCACGGGGTGGTCCTTGAGCGTGGTTAAAGGCTTGTCAGTCAGGCCGTCGAGCGAGCGTTGATGCACGTTCAGCGTGCCATTGCCCACCTCCGTGGTGTAGAAAAACGACTTGCCGTCGGGGGCCCACACGGGATTCTGATTCTGCACATTGGCGGAGGTCAGCATGGTGTATTTTCCGCCGTCGAGGAGCCAGATGTCGGCCGTGCCGCTGGAGTGTTCATGCTTGCGGAGCACGTCCTCATAGCCCTTCTTATCCTGGAAAAGCACGCGGCCATCGGCGCTCACGGCAATGGCCTGCATGGGCCAGGAGGCATACTGCACGGGGCGACCGGGATTGGAGGCGCTGACCTTGTAAACTTGCTGAGTGAAAGCGGCTTGCGCGGCGCCGGCTGCGGGCATTACCGACGATGAGAAGAGGATAGTGTCGTTGCCCAACCAGGCGCGGGGTTCTTCCTTGCCGGAGTTGGTGGTCAGGCGCGTGACTTTGCCGCCTTTTGCGGACATGACGTAGATGTCCATGGAGCCTTCGCGGTCAGAGGCGAAGGCTATTTTCGAGCCGTCGGGGCTCCAGAGCGGCTTGGTGTTATAGGCCACGGTGGTCAGGCGCGTGGCGTCGCCGCCGGTGGCGGGCACGCTGTAGATGTCGCCCTCGTAGGTGAAGGCAATGGTCTGTCCGTCAGGGGAAATAGCAGTGTTGCGGAGCCACAGCGGTTCGGCCATGGCTGCGGCGGAGATAATCAGTGCCGAAGCGGCAAAAAGAACTTTTTTCATTATAATGAGGTAAATTTTTACGCGAATTTACGAATTTTTTCTCAGTTTAGCAAAAATACGGGCCAAAATATACAATCCGACCTGCACAGCGACTATCAGCGCCGAGGCCGGGACATTGATCATAGCCGCGAGGAAGAGCCCGCAGACACAGCCGCCGACGCTCACGGCGACACTCAGCGGAATCATGCGCCCTAAGCGCGAGGTGAAGAGTTCGGCAACCATGGCCGGGAGGGTGAGCATCGACATCAGAAGCATCATGCCTACACACCTGATCATCAGCACAATACCGATGGCCACGAAGACCATCATCAGCCCGTTATACCACCCCACCCTCAGGCCCGACACGCGAGCAAAATCGGGGTCAAACGCGCAGGCCGCAATCTTCCGGAAAAAGCCCCACACGAAGGCTATCAGCGCCACGGTGAAGGCCGCCATCCAGAGCAGAGACTGCTGCGTAATCGTCAGTATATTGCCGAATAAGAACGAGTTAAGCTCCGGCACGGCGCCGGGAGTCAAGAACACAAAAGTGACGCCAACGGCCATGCCCGCGGCCCAAACCACGGCCACGGCAGAGTCTTCCCTGACCCGCCCGCTGCGCGACAAAAGTTGCACGCCAAGGGCCGAGGCGACGGCAAAAACCGTGGCCAACCCCACCGGCGGCCAGCCCAAGTAATAGCCCAAGCCGAGGCCGCCGAAGCAGGAGTGAGTGATGCCTCCGGAAATCGAAACCAAGCGGCGCGTCACGATGTAGCAGCCCAAAATTCCGGCCGCCACGCTGAGAATCGCCACCCCGATCAGCGCATACTGAAAAAACTGATATTCAAGCAGTTCAATCATCTGTCGCGGCGGGCTTTTCTACTTCTTCAAGGGTGAATCCGGCGGCGCGAAGGTCGCTCCAAAAGCGCGGATAGGACTTGCTGACCACCTCGCAATTATTCACCTGCAGCCCCGGGAAAAAGATTGCCGCGGGGGCGAAGGCCATGGCCATGCGGTGGTCATCGTAGGTCTGAATCGGGTCAATCTCCTCTCCCTCAGGCTCATAGCGGGCGCCGCGCCAAATGAGCGTCCCGGGGTCTTCCACCTCGAGGATGAACCCGAACTTGCTGAGCTCCATTTGCAGGGCGCTCAGGCGGTCTGTCTCCTTGATTTTCAGGCTCTCCACGCCCTCAAAACGAAATGGGAGGCCGAGCATGCAGCAGGTCACGGCAAGGGTCTGCGTCAGGTCCGGCGTGTCAGTGAGGTCAAGTTCGAGGCGGTCGCCGGCGTCGGGGGTGAGTTGCAAGTTGAGCAGCCCGTCCGAGTCCCATGAGGCCTCTAAGCCGGTGACTTTAAAGAGATTAGCCACGGCCGCATCGCCCTGGAGCGACTTCTTGCGCAGGCCCTCTAAGCTGACCGGCTCGGCCGAGATGGCGGCGATTTCAAACCAATAGGAGGCGGCGCTCCAGTCGGCCTCAACCGGCGGCAGCGCGCGCGAGTAGCGCACCGGCTTGACGGTCACAACCTGCTCATTTTCATCAAATTCCGTCTGCGCCCCGGCGCGATCCATCATCTCGAGAGTCATATATATATAAGGTCTCGAAACGATGCGGCCCTTCAAGTGGAGGCGCAGGCCTTTTTCCATGGTCGGGCCGACCATCAGCAGCGCCGAGATAAACTGCGAGCTGACCGAGGCGGGGATGTCGACGTCGCCCCCTTCGAGCATGCGCCCTTTGATGGCGAGCGGGGGGTAGCCTTCTTCGCCAATGTATTCTATATCAGCGCCTAATGCTCGCAGGGCCGTGACCAATTCGCCAATGGGGCGGCGGCGCATGCGCTCGGAGCCGTCGAGGGTCACCTGCGCACCGGGAGTGACGGCGTAAAAAGCTGTCAGAAAGCGCATTGCCGTGCCCGCGGCGCCCACGTTGACCGGGCCGCTCGTGCGCTCCAAGGCCGCAAGCATCGCGTCGGTGTCGTCACAGTCGGCCACGTCGCGCGGCAGCTCGGCCCCGGGGGTCAGCGCCGCAATTATCAGTGCGCGATTACTTTCGCTCTTGCTCAGCGGGAGC
>CAZLMV010000056.1:10378-11774 GCA_964560625.1 uncultured Bacteroides sp.
GTTTATCGTGACTGCAAATTTACAAAAAACTTTTCAATCTCCCCGCGCGTTAATTATATAAAACTTACAAATCTCCTAAAAAACACACCCTTGAGCAAGAAATCTGAAATATTACGCATCTGGCAGGAATGTTTCCCCGGCGATTCGCCCCAATGGCGACGCATGTTTTTCGATTCCTCTTATGTCGACGAAGAGGCGCTGACCGACTCCGACCCCGAAACCGGAGCCACCGTCAGCTCCCTGCTCTTGCTCCCCTACTCCATGACCATGGCCGGCGCTAACATCGGCGCCGCCTATATATATGGTGCGGGAACCCTCCGCAAATTCCGCGCCAAAGGCCACATGGGCCGACTGCTCCGCCGCGCCCTCCATGAGGCGGCCGATCGCGGCGACTCCCTCGTCATGCTCATTCCCGCATCCGAAACCCTGCGCGGCTATTACGGCCGATTCGGCTTTGCGTCAGTGTTTTATCGCTGCCCGCGCCGATTCACGTCGCTTCACCATTTCCCTTCCGCCGGCCAGTATGCCGACGTATCCGCCCGCCCCGCCGCCGAGCTCTTCCCGGCGTTTGAGCGCCTCACCGCCGACCGCGATTACTGCGTGCGCCACACCCGCGCCCAGTTCCTCACCGCCATGGACGACGTCCGCCTCTCCTCCACCGGTTTTGCCGCCGTCGCCCGCGCCGACGACCCCGCCGCCGTGCCCGTAGCCATGGCCTGGGGACGCACCGACCAACTATCTGACGACCTGTTCGTTACCGAGCTCGTCGCCACCGACCGCGACGCCGCAAACGCCGCCATAAACCTCCTGCGCGAGCAATTCCCCGGCCGACCCGTAACCATCCTCTCCCCCGCGCCCGATTCCGACCTCGGAGGCAACATCGAGCCCTCAGGAATGGTCCGCATCGTCAACCCCGAACCGATCCTCAGCGCACTCGCCGCACAAAACCCCACCCTGCGCCTCTCCCTGCGCCTCTCCGACCCCATAATCGAGGAAAACAACGCCCTCTACACCCTCCGCGACGGACATCTCTCCGTCGCCCCGGCTTCCACCTCCGCCCACCCGGACCTCGACGTCGACGCCCCCACCCTCGCCGCCCTCCTCTTCTCCTCCGCCCCCATCGCCGCCATCACCGGCCTCCCCGCCCACCGCCCCCAAATGTCCCTAATGCTCGACTAAACCACAAAAAAAACCAACACCAACATAACCGGGAGCGACATAACTGGGGACGACACCCGCCCTCGGGTGTCGAGCCGCCACCGGCGGCTTCCCCCACGCCAAACCACCCACCAAACATCCCCCAAAAAAACCTCCAATCCCTCAAATCGCCCCAATTGCTCAAATTGCTCCAATTGCTCCAATTGCTCCAATTGCTCCAATTGCTCCAATTGCTCCA
>CAZLMV010000057.1:0-11530 GCA_964560625.1 uncultured Bacteroides sp.
GAACCTACCAAATATTTCGGCAATTATTTTTAGAAAAATTTACATTTGAGTTGCTAAGTAGCTGATAATGAAGTGGTATGGATGGTGCAACCCCGCCGGGGTTGATAAGGGGGAAAAAGATGAAATAACCCCCGGTAGCCGCCTTTGGCGCCAACCGGGGGTTAATAAGGGTGAAAGCTTTTACCTTTGCAGTGTGATTCGAAGACAATATTTTTGTCTTTGAATTGTTAAATAAAATGACAGAGACGGTGACCCTATAGTGAAAATAGCCACAAGGGCTACGGCGGGTTTTGGTCCGTCTCTGTCTTACTCGTTGAACACATCAAGCTAGATTTCTAGACCTTCATGTCTACTAAAAGTTTTAGATGCATTCAACACATTGTATAACTTTAATATCCGCAAAGGTATGAAGAATTTTTTGGATTTCCAACACTTCGTTGGATGCGACGTCTCAAAAGACACTCTTGACTTCGCCATTTATGAACGTGGAAAGGACTATCGCACGTTCGCTCACACTCAAGTTGCCAACTCCACCGACGGCTTCCGCCAGTTGCGCAAGTGGCTGCGCACTTTCGGCATCAAAATCAAAGAGGCGGTGATTGCCATGGAACACACCGGGGCATACTCTAACGCCCTGGCTGAATGGTGTTCCAAACATGGTATAACCTTCGTTATGCTTCATTCCCTGGAAGTAAAAAACTCCGGATGTCGCGGTCGAAACAAGACAGATAAGGTTGATGCTCAGTTCATTGCCGACTTCGCCTACACCATGCGCGAAAAGCTCTCGCCCTCCACTCCCGAACCGGACGCCATCAAAACGCTCCGTCAACTTCGCAACGAACGCCAACTTGCCGTCCGTACCCGCACGGCCTATTTCAATCAGCTTAAGACCATTACTGATAAGGCCACCCTGCAACGCATGGAAAAAGTTACGGCCACATTCACCCAACAGATTAAAGACATCGAACAGGCTATTAAACAATTAATTAACTCCGACCCGCAACTGAAAACGAGTTACGATCTTCTGACTTCCATCCCCGGTATCGGATTGGTCAACGCAGTGACCACCATCATTTCCACAGCCAACTTCACCCGCTTTCAGACGGCTCGCCAATACGCCAAATTCGCCTGTGTCAGCCCCCTATCTAACCAATCTGGCACCTCAATCCGTGCAGGCGATCATGTCAGCCGTGTTGGCCATACGGAAATCAAAAGCCTCTTAACAGAAGGCGCCCGCAGCGCCATCATCCACGACGTCCAACTCCGTGACTACTACGCCCGTAAACGCGCCCAAGGCAAAAGTCACGGCTGCGTGATGAACGCCATAAAATTCAAACTCATATGCCGCATGTTCGCCGTCATCAAACGCCACTCGCCCTACGCCAACACCGAAGGCTATCGCAGTTGAAAAAAAACTCTTCGGTCGGGGAGCGCCCGCGCGGCAAGGGGCCGGACCCCCGGTCCCGACGAGCGCACTACCCGCAAAAAAACACCAAATCCCAAATGTTAAAACAAAACCCCACAGATTTCACATTTTTTAACACCCAAACCCTTGCGCAAGTCCTAGATTTCCCGCCGGGCTTTTTTTGCCTTATGGGCGTTATTGTCGCGCCGGGGTATAAATTAGCATATATTATAGGTAGGGGTTGTGGAGTTCGGCGGCGATGGTGGTTGTGGGGCCGTGGCCGGGGTAGACTTTGGTTTCCGGGGGGAGGGTGAGGAGGCGGGTGCGGACGCTGTTGATGAGCTGTTGGTGGTTTCCGCCGGGGAGGTCGGTGCGGCCGATGGAGGATTGGAAGAGGGAATCGCCGGTGATGACCCAGCCTTCTTGGGCGCAATAGAGGGCGATGCCACCGGGAGAGTGGCCGGGCACGGCGATGACCTTTATAGTGAGGTCGCCCACCGTAAGAGTTTGCCCGTCAGTGAGTTCATCCCATTTCTCGGGCTGATGAAGCGAGTCGGCCGGGAGGCCGAATGAGCGCGCCTGATTGGCCAAGGATTGCCCTAAAGGGAAGTCGGCGGGGTGGGCCTTGGGGGTGAGTTCGTATTCTTTGGCGGCGGATGCGATGCCGAAAATATGGTCGAGGTGGAGGTGGGTATTGACTATCTGAGTTACGCTCAGGCCGTGGTTTTTGATGTATTCAAACAGGGCGGAGTCTTCCTCGGGGAGGAGCATTCCGGGGTCGACGATCATGGCCTCGCCGGCGGAAATGACGAGGTAAGTATTTACCTGAAAGGGGTTGAAATTGGCGGTGATAATCATGAGGGGGGGTTAGTTTTTAAAGGCGAAGTAGACGGCGCCGATGAGGAGGAGGAAGGAGACCATGTGGTTCCAGCGGAAGTGGGTATCCTTAAAGAAGATGAGGGTAAAGAAGATGAAGATGACCAAGGTGATAACTTCCTGCATCACTTTGAGTTGGATGAGCGAGAAGGGGCCGCCGTTGCCGTCAAAGCCGATGCGGTTTGCGGGAATCTGGAGGCAATATTCAATGAAAGCGATGCCCCAGGAGAGGAGTATGATGGCAATGAGGGGCCAGTTAGTGCTGACGCCGGTTGACTGGAGTTTGAGGTGGCCATACCAGGCGAAGGTCATGAAGACGTTAGCGGCCACGAGCAGCAGAATCGTGATGATTACGGGCTTCATAAGGGGCAGTAGATTAGCGATTTAGTGGAGTAATAATCCATGTTGGGGAAATAGTCCGAGAGGGGGACATCGAGGACGTCGCGGCGCGTCTGGCGGATTTCTTCGGTCAGGTCGCCTCCCTTGAGGCAGATGAGGCCGTTGGGGAGCTTGTTTGAGCCGCGGCGGTCAATGAGGTGGAGGGAGGCTTTGACAAGGTCCGGGAGCGACATGACGGCGCGCGAGATGACGAAGTCAAATTTTTGGCGACATTCGCCCGAGTCGCCGTGCTGGAACGTGCAGTTAGTCAGCCCGATAGCCTCGGCCACTTCTTGGGCTACGCGCACTTTCTTGCCGATGCGGTCAATCAGGTGAAATCGACATTCGGGCCAGAGTATGGCAAGGGGAATCCCCGGGAAGCCGCCGCCGCAGCCTAAGTCGCAAAAGCGAGTGCCGGCGCTCGGGGTGATAAACTTGGCGATGCTCAGGGAGTGGATCACGTGGTTGGGGTAGAGATTGTCAATGTCCTTGCGGGAGATGACGTTGACGGCGGCATTTTTTTCTACGTAGAGAGGGAGCAGCGCCTCAAATTGCCGGCGCTGCTCCTGAGTAAGGTTGGGAAAAAGTGAGAGCAATTGCTCCATAAGTGTCTGATTAATTGGGAAGAGTGATGGGGAAGTATCCGTTGGGATGGTTGACGTGTTCGCGCTTGATGATGGCCTTGAGGTCTTTGACCACGTCGGGATGTTGGGCGGCGATGTCGTTGTCTTCGTGGATGTCGGTTGCCAAGTCATAGAGGCGGCAGTTGCCGTTCTGGACCACGAGTTTCCAGTCGCCTTTGCGCACGCCGATCATGTTCGTTTCGTGGAATTCCCAGTAGAGGGCTTCGTGCTCCTGCTGTTCGCCTTCGCCGGTGAGGGTGGGGTAGATAGAGATGCCGTCGAAGCGGTCGTTGGGGCCGTGGCTGTAGGTTTTTTCGTAGTCTTCGATGCCGGCGATGTCGCAGAACGTGGCCATTAGGTCATAGAACGCGAACTTGAAGTCAGACTTCTGACCGGCCTTGATTTTAGCGGGCCAGCGCACAATGAAGGGGATGCGGATGCCGCCTTCGTGGGTTGAGCGCTTGAGGCCTTTGAGCAGGCCGTCGCGATTGAAGAACGACTGGTCGGCGCCGCCTTCTTCGTGGGGGCCGTTATCGGAGGTGAAGATGAGCACGGTGTTGTCGGCCATGCCTTTTTCTTCGAGTTTGTTCATGATGTCGCCGACCATGTAGTCTAAGCGGGTAATCATTGCGGCAAACTGAGCGTGGGCAATGGGAGTGGGGTTATAGCGGTTAAATTGCTGTCCGGCAAAGACTTTTTCCTCACATTCGCAGAATTTATCCTGATAGGCCTGGAGAATTTCGTCGTTGGGCTGAATGAGCTCGGCGTGGGGCAGGGTGTAAGTGAAGATGCCTAAGAAGGGCTGGTCAGGGGTCTGCTTGTCGAGCCACGCCATGGCTTTTTCGTGGATGAGGTCGGCGGAATATTGCTCGCGATTTTCATATCCGGGACCGTAATAGGGGTGCTGGATGTTCTGCTCGAGTGTTACGCGGTGTGTTTCCGTGTCGCCGGCCGACGAGGAATATTCATGGAGGAAGTTCGGATAATAAAGGTGGGCCTGGAACTGGCAGAGATAGCCGTAATATTCGTCGATGCCGCGCTTTTCAGGGGTTGAGTGGGAGCCTTCATATCCGCCGGCCCACTTGCCGAACATGCCGGTGGTGTAGCCCTGGTCCTTGAATATTTCGGGGATGATGACGTGGTCGGCGTCATAGGGTTCCTGACCCACTACGGAGTAGTCCGGGTTCGAGCCGTAGGCGTTTTCCTGGAGGGTATTGCCCCAGTATTCCTTGTTGCCGCGCACGTGGGTGTGGCCCGAGTGCTGGCCGGTCATGAATGTGGCGCGCGAGGGGGCGGACACCGGAGAGCCGCAATAGGCCTGGGTGAACATCATGCCTTGCTCGGCGAGTTTGTCGATGTTGGGGGTGGCGATGAATTGCTGGCCATAGCAGGCGAGGTCGCCATAGCCCATGTCGTCACACATTACGTAGATGATGTTCGGGCGCTGATTGGGCTGATTATTAGCCTCTTGCGCCTGGGCAGCGCCGGCGGCGGTCAGGGCGGCGAGGGTGCTGAAGAATATTTGTTGTTTCATGGTTGGATTTTAGAGTTGGATTTTAGCGGTGATCGTGCCGGCGGCGGTGATGGCCTTGGCGATGTAGACTCCGGCGGGGAGGTTGAGGGTCATTTCTGAGGTCTGAGCGGCGGAGGCCACGAGGTTGCCGTTGAGGGCGAAGACGAGGATGCGCTTCACTTCATAATCGCTTGCCACGCTGAGAGTTGAGCCCTTTACGGCGATTTTGCCGCTGCGGAGGCTGATGTTGGCAAGCGCCACTTCCTCTTCGTCAATCTTGGTGTTGGGCGAGAACACGGCCATGAAGTTGCGGGCCTTCGGCGCGGGGGCAATGGCAAATGAGGCGTCGGTTGAGGCCACGCGCTTGTTGTCGTTCCAGTAGAGGAACAGGGCGTTGCCTTTGGGTTCGGCGGTGGCCACTCCGTCGGCGTAGGTTGCCGTGCCGCGATTTTCGGCGTTGACGCTCACTGTCGGGTCGATAAGATTCTCGGGGTCAGCGATTTGCAGGCGCAGGTCGAGCACTTCGCCATGCACTTCATCCTCGGCGCCGTTCTGGCCATTGTCGGTCAGGCGCAGGCGTGCGCGGGTCATGCCGGGAGCAGTCCCTTCGGGCACTTCGATGACGGCCGACATCTGCTGAGAGGGGGTGATGACTTGCGAGTGTTCAAACACGCCGTCTTGGTTCCAGTCAATGAACAGGGTCATGGTGTAGTCGGTGCCGGGAGCCTTGTTGAGGCTGATTTCCATGGGGTTTTCTTGGCCGATGGTGACCAGGGCGGCGTCGCGCGACAGTATGACGTATTTATTGCCGGGCTTTGCGGCGGCGGGGTAGGTCAGCTTGGAGTTGGTCACCGTGGCCATCGGGTAATGGAATTCGTCGCCGATGGAGACTTTGGTGATAAACACGTCGCCCATGGAGCCGCAGGGCATGTTGTAAATCTGATTTTTGAGGGCAAAATCGGAGCGGGCGGCCATGATTTTGAAGGCGTCAGAGCCGGCAAGTTCGAGAGCCTCGGTGCCGTTGAAGAACTGGTAGGCGGAGCCTCCGGCAGCTGCCTGGATGGTGTATTTCGCGCCGGAGTTTACGGCTTCATTGGTCTGAGCGCTAACGATTTGATAGCCACCGGTGCTGTTACCGGAGCCGACGAAGTACCAGCGCTGGCCGACTACTTCGGCCACGGGCTCCCACGTCTGATTTGCCGTGAGGCTCAGGCCCTCGGAGTTGATCAGGTGGTAAATGCCTAAGGGTTTGCCGATTTCATTTGAGGGAACGAAGGGCTGGGCCTCGTAGAGGTCTTCCGACTCGGTCAGTTTCCAATATGAGCCGGTGTTGTTGACGCCTGTGGTCCAGGTGATTACGAAGGTTGAGCCGCCATCCTTGTTCAGGCAGCGTGCGCCCGATGATTCCTTGTCATAGTTGGCACAGTCGGTCGACGAAAGCCATACGCAATCCTTATTGTCGTTATTGGTCGAAGCGGAATGGCCTACGTAATATTCTACGGGAGTGGCACTTAAGCCGACGCGTGAGGCGCTCGACGGGGTCATGTTGCATGAGCCGATGTAGAGGCCCGAGGCGGTGTTGCGGATATAGAAGCAGTTTTCTTTGCCCGTGGGGATGAATTCCCAAAACATCATGTTTTTATTGTCGGGCGCGCTGGCCTGCATGGTGTTGCCGGAGGTCTGGTTGATGTAGATTCCGCTGTTGTTCTTCCAGTGGATGGTGTAAATCTTTGAGCCGGTGGGATCTACGGGGTCGGGAACAATGGGGTCCGGGTCAACCGTGGTCTCAGCGGTTTTGAGGGTGATTTCCTCAAGGCCGAAGAAGCAGCCGGGGTTGGTCGTGCCTTTGGTGACGGTCAGATGGAGCGTCAGGGGGTCAGAGGCGCTGACGGTGGAGGTGGCGTCGAGGTCCCAGGTCAGGTGGCCGTTTTCGTTGCCCTTAGAGATGTCTTGGTCCGTTACTTGGGCAATGGACGTTGAATTTGCCTCAACGTCAATGTTATAGAGGCGACTTTCCGTGCTCACCTGGTTGCCGCCGCTGGCGTTAAAAGCGTGGGTTTGGAATCCTAACTGATTGAAGGTGAAATCAGCGGGGAGGCCGGTGATGGTAAAGTCAAAAGTGATTGTCGGATTGGTGTTTGCGTTCACATTGGGGCAGAGGGCAATGTCGTGACACTCGGACTTCAGAGCGTGGGAAACTCCCGTCAGAGAGGCAGTTACGCCCTCAAATCCGGCGGTGTTGACAGTGACCGAGGCCACGTCGGTGCCCGTACGCGTGAACGTCAGGGTCAGAGCCTGCGCCTCATCTGCCGCCCAGGCCGACGAGGCGAAAGCCAAGGCGCCGACCAGCAAACAGTGTTTAGCAAGAGAAGATGCTGTCATGGTTTATAGAGTCAATGATTGGTTAATATATCCGCAAATTTACAAAAAAAATCCGCCCCCACCAAACCTTCCCCGAAAAATCTTACATAAAGTTGCTTGTTGTGCAAAAAAATTAAGGGAACCGCGCAAGTGAGGCAGTTCCCTTTGGTTGGAGTTTGTTTGTTTATGATTTGAGATTAATAGTTCTCGGGGCGGAGTTCGAAGTAGGCCTGCGGGTGAGAGCAAACGGGGCAGATCTGGGGGGCAGACTTGCCGATGTGAATGTGGCCACATTCGCGACACATCCACATTCTGTCGCCGTCGCGCGAGAAGACCAGACCGTCTTCGACGTTTTTGAGCAGCGTCTGGTAGCGTTCCATGTGTTCTTTTTCGATGGCGCCAACCTGCTCGAATTTCTTAGCGATTTCGTCGAATCCTTCTTCGCGGGCAATGCGGGCGAATTCAACGTACATGTCTTCCCATTCGTATTCTTCGCCGGCGGCAGCGTCAGCGAGGTTGACGGGAGTGGCGGGAACGTCGCCGTCGTGGAGATACTTAAACCAGATTTTGGCGTGGGTGTGTTCGTTCTTGGCCGTTTCGGTGAAGATGGCTCCGATTTGCTGATAGCCGTCTTTCTGCGCCTTCTTGGCATAGAAAGAATACTTGATGCTGGCCTGAGATTCGCCGGCAAATGCGGCCTTCAGACATTCTTCAGTGCGAGTTCCTTTAAGATCTTTCATAAGATTTTTATTGTTGAATTTAGTTATGTTTAGTTTTTCTGGTAATATAACGCTCGGGCGGCGCAAAAAGTTCATGTGGAAATGAAAAAAGCGAACCGGAGGTTCGCTTTTTTGTGACTCCTACAGGATTCAAACCTGTAACCTTCTGATCCGTAGTCAGATGCTCTATTCAGTTGAGCTAAGGAGCCATCGTGTTTGTCGCTTTTGACACTGCAAAGTTACGGCAACTTTTTGAATTGACAAAATTTTTTCGCAACTTTTTTCAAACTTTTTTTGCCTCTTTTGGGTAAATGTCAGTCAATCAATAGTGTACGTTTCGCCGTCGGAGGGGATAAAAATTTGCCCGGCGAAGGATTTTTCCGCTTCGGCGCGATATGCGGCGGGTTTATCGGGCGTTTTGTCCTCGCTGTGGATGAGGATGAGCGTGCGGATATGGATTTCGGCGGCAATTTCGGCCACATCTTTGACGGTCCAATGATGTTTTTCGTAGGGTTTGTAGACG
Organism: uncultured Bacteroides sp.; assembly: GCA_964560625.1. GTDB lineage: Bacteria > Bacteroidota > Bacteroidia > Bacteroidales > Muribaculaceae > UBA3263. The sequence goes on from CAZLMV010000057.1 coordinate 8,399, forward strand.
TCGCGGTCGGCATATCGGCAAAAGGCGCCGCAAATAAGCACGTCCGCGCCGGCCGATTCGGCCATATTCTGCCGCGTCAGGGCTTCGTCGCCGAGTCCCACGATGGTTTTCCCATCGGGCAAGGTTATTCGAAATCCGGCTTGAGCCACGTTTTCCGAACCGGCGTCGAAAAACTCGACCTTTGTGCCCTCGATTTCATATGAATCGCCGGGGTTGGCCGGGCGAAATTCAGCCACTTGCAGGAACGTTTGGAAATAAGAGTCGAGGAAAGTCAGTCGGCAGATTTCCCGCAGAGCCCGGGCGGCGTCGGAGTTGGCGTATATATATAAGGTGTCGGGGTAGAGGCCCTGCATGCGCAGATGGACAATTTTCCTGACGAGCCAGACCACTCCGAATATGTGGTCCGTGTGGGCATGGCTCAGAAACACGTGTCTCAGCTCCTCAGGGCGGATTCCGGCGCCTTCAAGCGCGGGAAAGATGCCGTTGCCGCCTCCGCCGTCGGTCAGCCAGAGGAGATGACCGGCGCGGATGGCGTAACAGGCGTTATAGCTGCGCGAGGGGAAGGCGCTGCCCGTGCCGAGAAAGGTGATTTCTGCGCTCAATGTCTCAGCAATGGTTTGATTTAAAATCCTCGTAGGCCAGGCGGATGCCGTCGGGCAGCTCCGTGTGATAGGTCCAGCCGAGGCGAGTGGCTTTGCTTACGTCTAAGAGCTTGCGCGGGGTGCCGTTGGGGCGGGTGGTGTCCCATTCGATGCGCCCTTCGAAGCCTACAATTTTCGCTACGAGCTCGGTCAGCTCCTTGATGGTCAACTCCTTGCCCGTGCCGGCGTTGACGGTTTCGGCGTCAGAGTAATTATTCATCAGGAAGACGCAGAGCTCGGCCAAGTCGTCGACATACAGGAATTCGCGCAGCGGCGAGCCGTCGCCCCAGCAGGTCACGCTCTCGGCGCCCGACTCCTTGGCCTCATGGAAGCGGCGAATCAGCGCCGGAAGCACGTGGCTATGCTCGGGGTGATAATTATCGCCGGGGCCGTAGAGATTCGTGGGCATCACGGAGATGAAGTCTGCGCCATACTGGCGGCGCAGATATTCGCAGTATTTCAGTACGGAGATTTTCGCTAAGGCATAAGCCTCGTTGGTCTGCTCGAGGGCGGAGGTCAGCAGGCATGATTCGGGCATGGGTTGCGGCGCCATGCGCGGATAGATGCAGCTTGAGCCGAGGAATTCGAGCTTCTTGCATCCGTTGCGCCAAGCTGAGTGGATCACGTTCATCTCCAACATCATGTTCTGATACATGAAGTCGGCCGGCTGCTCCGAGTTGGCCCCGATGCCTCCCACCTTAGCGGCGGCAAGAAACACATAATCAGGGCGTTCGGCGGCAAAGAAGGCTTCGACGGCCTCCTGACGCGTCAGATCTAACTCGGCATGGGTGCGCGTGATGATGTTTTCGTAACCCAAGGCGCGCAGGCGACGCACAATAGCCGAGCCGACCATCCCGCGATGGCCGGCTACGTAGATTTTATCATTTTTTTGCATCTTCCTTGTCCATTTGGGCGCGCAGATGGAGCTTGCGCACAAACTTCATGTCGTGGTCGGCCATGAGGCGCACGAGTTCGTCAAAGGAGGTCTTGGTGGGGTTCCAGCCGAGTTTGGTGCGCGCCTTGGTGGGGTCGCCCAAAAGCTGCTCGACCTCACACGGGCGGAAATATTTCGGGTCTACTTCCACGAGTATGCGGCCCGTGGCCTTGTCGATGCCCACTTCGTCCACTCCGCGGCCCTGCCATTCGAGGTCAATCCCCACGGCAGCAAAGGCCTTGGTGCAAAATTCGCGCACGGTGTGCATCTCGCCCGTGGCGATGACGTAATCTTCCGGTTCTTCCTGCTGGAGGATGAGCCACATGCACTCCACATAGTCGCGTGCATAGCCCCAGTCGCGCTTGGCGTCGAGGTTGCCCAAGTAGAGTTTATCCTGGAAACCCTGAGCAATGCGCGCGGCGGCAAGGGTGATTTTGCGGGTCACGAACGTTTCGCCGCGGCGCTCGCTTTCGTGGTTGAAGAGGATGCCGTTGACGGCAAACATGCCGTAGCTCTCGCGATAGTTCTTGGTGATCCAATAGCCATACTGCTTGGCCACGCCATAGGGCGAGCGGGGATAGAACGGCGTGGTTTCCTTCTGAGGCACTTCCTGCACCTTGCCGAAGAGCTCGGAGGTGGAAGCCTGATAGATTTTCGTTTCCTTTTCCATGCCGAGGATTCTGACGGCCTCGAGCAGGCGCAGCGGGCCGATGGCGTCGGCGTCGGCCGTGAATTCCGGCACGTCAAACGACACCTTGACATGGCTCTGAGCCGCAAGGTTATAGATTTCGTCGGGGCGCACTTCGGCAATGATGCGCACCAGCGACGATGAGTCGGTCATGTCGCCCCAATGGAGGTTAATAAGGCGCGATTGCTTCATGTCGCGGACCCATTCGTCGAGGTAGAGGTGTTCGATGCGTCCGGTGTTAAACGAAGAGCTGCGGCGCATGATGCCGTGCACTTCATATCCTTTTTCAATGAGGAATTCGGCCAGGTAGGAGCCGTCTTGGCCCGTGATGCCGGTGATAAGAGCTTTTTTCATAATATATTAGGGATTAATTAGTTAAGTCCACGATTACGGAGCAGGGCGTCGGGGGTGGGCTTGCGGCCGCGGAAACGTTCGAACAGAACCATCGGGTCTTCGCTGCCGCCGGCTTCGAGCACGTTTTCCTTGAACGACTTGGCAGTCTCGGGGTCGAAGATGCCGCGCTCTTCAAAGAGCTCAAATCCGTCGGAATCAAGCACTTCGGCCCAGAGGTAGGTGTAATAGCCGCTGGCATACTGGTCAGAGCCGAAGATGTGTTTGAAGTAGGGCGAGCGATAGCGGAACATCAGCTCCTCAGGCATTTGCAGGTCCTGAGCCACCTTGCGCTCGAAGTCCATCACGTTGACCGAGTCATTGGCCCCGAGGGTCAGATGGCCCCACGCCAAGTCAAGGAGGGCAGCGGTGGTGCGCTCGCCCACGGCAAAGCCCTGGTTATGAGTGTGGGCAGCCTCAAGTTTGGCAATGAGCTCGTCGGGAATCACCTCGCCGGTCTTCCAGTGGCGGGCATAGAG